>JANQRM010000114.1 GCA_028284565.1 Anaerolineae bacterium
GACCAAGAGCGCAATGGGACCAGCTGTTGTCATGCCGTTCATGATCCCAGCTGTGATGCGGACGCGGTCTTTCTCAATTTGCATCCGCCCGCCAGAGCCATAACCCTTTTGCCGACGCGCTAGTTGATGATTGAGGGCATCCTCATCAATAGATAAGCCAGCTGGCATCCCCTCCAATATCGCAGTGAGCATGGGGCCATGACTCTCGCCTGCGGTAAAAAATCGAATCATTGAATTCCTCAGAATTTGGTTAATCTGTTAAATATTGTTTGAACCACTCAATCGCTTTTGACCACGCATCCTTGGCGGCATCTTCTCGATAAGAAGCGCGGGTATCATTGAAGAACGCATGAGGCGCATCAGGATAAATATGGAATGATGCTGTTTTATTATGTTTTTCCAACATCGCTAGGTTTGCGTCAACGATTTCTAGCGGAATACCTACATCTGCTTCACCATAAATTCCTAAGAACGGTGCGGTTACCTGCTGTGCCATCTCATCGGATAGTGCATTGCGTCCACCATAAAACACTGCAACTGCGCCGACATTTTCGCCAGACATTGACATCCACGCGGCCAAGCCACCGCCCATGCAGAAACCGATAATTCCGATTTTCTTGGGACTAACCTTATCAAGTGAACACAGATAATCCACTGCTCCATGAATATCGACAATCGCTTTTTCACGGTCAAGCTCCATTGCCAATTTTCGCGCTTCATCGGGTTCAAGTGCTACTTCGCCACGATACAAATCCGGTGACAAAGCGACAAAACCTTCTTCAGACATGCGCCGAGTCACATCCTTGACATGGTCATTCAACCCCCACCACTCTTGGATTACAACCACACCCGCATAGCTTCCTTCGTTGTCAGGTTGCGCGAGATAACCCGACACCAAATCACCATTCCCCTTGAATTCAATCATCTGCGTGGAGGTCATTTCGTCTCTCCTTTCTCTAAGGCAGATTGCGCCGCCTCGAACATCACATCTATAGGTGGTTGAACGCCTGTCCAGAGTTCAAATGCTATTGCGCCCTGCCGAACCAACATTCCCAAACCACCAATAGCGCGCCCACCTTGCCCCACCGCTTGTTGCATGAGAGCGGTATTTGCTGGACGATATACCATATCATACACCGTCACCCCTTGCGGAAAAGGGACACCGGAAATCCATGGTGACAGATGAATATGAGGATGCATGCCCACCGATGTGCAGTTGACAATTAAATCCGGTTGCCACTCGGCTGATTCATCCAATGTCATGACCGACACACTCTCAATATTTGCCGATGCTTTAAGTGAACGAATCAAGTCTTGTGCGCGAGTCAGTGTGCGGTTCACAAGAACGATGTCTGCTCCAGCCAGTGACAAACCATAGACAGCCGCCCGTGCCGCGCCACCTGCACCAAGGACAAGAACCTTTTGTCCTTCGATGTCAACATCATTTGCGCGCAAATCTGCGATGAATCCATCAGCATCCGTATTTGTGCCAACGTCGGCACGGAAATCAATAGTGTTCACCGCACCTATCGCTTGTGCCTTCTCATCAGGTCGTACAACACCCATCACCGCTTCTTTATGCGGGACAGTTACATTCACACCGATATACCCATGTCGTTTCGGTTCGAGGATGCCATAGCGCACAATATCGGGGGGGATTGCCATCGCATCATAAAGCCAATCATCCATTCCCAAATATTGAAACGCGCCGTTATGCATCACAGGGCTGAGGCTATGGTCTATAGGATAGCCAATGACTCCAACTCGATTCTGTATCATTAGGTTGCTAGTTCCATTTCCATCTTAATCGAGAAAGGCTGAAAACCTTGAGATTTGAAAAAGCG
>JANQRM010000125.1 GCA_028284565.1 Anaerolineae bacterium
CTCCGGTGCATTCGATGGTGGCAGAAGCCCTGCCTCAAGCCTATGCGGTCTTTCAGATGACGGAGGGAGACTTCCGGCGCGGGATGGTGTGGGCAGGCAATTTTGGGCGAGATGCGGATACGATTGCGGCGATATTTGGGGCGTTGAGTGGTGCGTATCAGGGCGAAACGGTCATCCCCGACGCATGGATTGAGAAGGTGCGGCGTCCGTCAGGTGTGTGTTTGAAGTTTACCTCGCAGGTAGATGTACGTGATTTGGCGTTGCAATTGGTTGAACTGATTGATGAAGGGGCGTTGAATGACTAAAGTGTCGCTCCAGAATGATTATGCCGAGCGTGTGTATGCCGGTTGGCTGGGGAAATGCATTGGTGTGCGTTTTGGTGCGCCCCTTGAAGGCTGGACTTACGAAGACATCCGCGACAATTTAGGTGAATTATCGACCTATGTGAGGGAAGACCGCGACAAGATTTTTAAGCCAGATGATGATACAGCCTTCCCTATGATTATGATTCGGGCGTTGGAAGATTTTGGTGCAAGTGCGGAGATTTCTGCACAGGAGATGGCGGAGACCTTGCTCAATTATATTGGGGATGAGCATGGAACGTTCTGGTGGGGCGGGTATGGGATGTCCACCGAGCATACGGCGTATCTCAATCTGGTGAATGATATCCCTGCACCACGATCCGGTTCGATTGAACAAAATGGAGCAATCCTCGCCGAACAAATCGGCGGGCAAATCTTTAGTGATATTTGGGGATTGGTTGCGCCGAATAACCCGATTCTAGCGGCGAATCTGGCAGAAAAAGCATCAAGTGTGACGCATGATAGGAATGGCATTTATGGTGGGCGGTTTGTGGCGGCGATGGTCAGTTTGGCATTTGGCGAAAGCGACCCGCACGGTTTGCTTTCACTCGCCTTAGAACAGATTCCAGCAGACACAGAATACACCCGCGTTATCCGTGCGATGATGGATTTTCATGCGAAGTATCCTGACGATTGGCATGCGGGCTTCGCGTATTTGAAGGCGAACTTTGGCTATGACCGTTATGGTGGCGAGGTGCATATCATCCCGAATGCGGGGGTGATTGCGCTGGGAATGCTCTATGGGCAAGGTGATTTCTCACGGACCTTGCAAATTACCAATATGGCAGGGTGGGATACAGATTGTAATGTGGGCAACGTGGGGACGGTGATGGGCATTGCCTGTGGGCTAGACGCGATTGAATCCCATTGGCGTGAACCGATGAATGATTTGCTGATTGCGGCGAGTTTGATCGGGACACGGAATTTGTTGACGATTCCGCAATGTGTGGATTTGTTCGTGCGGTTGGGTAAGCAACTCAATGGTGAGCCGATGGAAGCATCGCCACCTCGTTATCACTTTAGGTATCGTGGCTCGACACAGAACTTTTTGGCATGTGGGGAACGCGGACGACCCATCCATCTGTTGCGAACGGAAAGAGATGGTGTGCCTGTCCTGCGAACTGTGATTCGTTGGCTTAATAAAAAAGGTGAGATTCGCCTCTGTACTCGGACCTATTATCGCCCAGCGGAACTGAGTGGGAATTATTATGGGGCTTCGTTTACGCCTCTGATTTATCCGGGACAGACGATAAGCGCGAAGGTCTATGTCCCTACGGATACCCCACCCAGCATTCAGGCGTCGTTGTATGTGTATGACGACAATCATGAGCAAACGCATCAGCAGGTGGGTGTTGAGCTAGTTCCCGGCACATGGCAGTCGTTGACTTTTACGATTCCGTCGCTGTGTGATGTTTGCCTATCTGAAGTGGGGATTGTCTTGCGGAATACCGGGCAACGATGGGAAACGGGGGTATTTGAGCTAGCGGAGTTGGATTGGTCGGGTACACCCAACTTCAAGACAACGTTCCAATATGCCAAACCGGAGACGGGTGCGATAAGTCAATGGACGTATTTGCGCGGATACTGGCGTGTGGAAGAGGAAACGTTCCGTGGGAGTGGTGTGGGGGAGTGTGAAGCCTACACGGGTGACATCGATTGGACGAATTATCGTGTGGTTCTGGAACTCACGCCAATTGTTGGTGAATATCACAATCTGTTGTTTCGGGTGCAGGGTGCGCGACGAAGTTATGCAATTGGATTAGCTCCCGAAAACACGGTGAAGCTCTACAAAAAAGATGGGGATTATGCGGTGATACAGTCTGCCCATTTTGCATGGGAATTAGGGCAAAGGTATCAGTTATCTGTTGTAGCGAAAGGTCAGGTGATGCAGGTAACTATAACGGGCGCAGGCGAGTCTGTAAGTTTGAAATGGACAGATGACGAGGCATATTTGAATGGACAGGTTGGGTTGGGGACATGGCATGGTAGTCATACGGCGGTTCATTGGCTGGAGATCAATGCCCCACAGACTCATTCGGATTGATGAATAAGATTATGTTGAAACAACTTCCTTTTTTTTCCTCGTGGCATCAATTATCACCTAGCCGACAACGTGAGGCATTGGCGGGTTACCTGTTTATCTCGCCATGGTTGATTGGCTTTATCGTCTTCTTCTTTGGTCCGATTATCGCCTCGTTCTTTCTGGGGTTTACACGTTGGAATATCGTGGGGACACCGGAGTGGGTGGGGTTGGAAAATTATATTGCCATCTTCACGGAAGACCCACGCTTTGCGAAGTCGGTTCAGGTGACGCTGACCTATTCGGTGTTTTATTTGCCTCTCGAAGTCATTTGTGGGATTGGCTTGGCGTTGTTGATGAACCAGAAATTGCGTGGGATTGGCATCTTCCGCACGATGTATTACATGCCATCGGTTGTACCACAGGTGGCGGCGGCGTTGGTGTGGGTGTGGATGCTGAATGCGCGTTACGGCATGGTAAACACGGTTATGGGTTGGTTTGGTGTGGAGGGTCCGAATTGGCTGACGAGTCCACATTACATTTTGCCGAGTTTGATTCTGATTGCGCTGTGGGGCGTTGGCGGGAGTGCGATTATCTATCTGGCTGGGTTGCAGAATATCCCCGAAGTGTTTTATGAGGCGGCGATTGTGGACGGTGCGTCTGTGTTCCAACGCTTCCGTCATATCACCATTCCCTTATTGACTCCGACAATTTTCTTCCAACTGGTGCTGGGTTTGATTGGTGTATTCCAGACGTTTACACCGGCGTTTATCGCGGCAGGGAAGGCGGGTGGTCCCTTGCAATCGGGGCTGTTCTATATGTTGTATATCTACAATCGCGGGTTTGAATCCTTACGGATGGGTTATGCCTCAGCTCTGGCGTGGATTATGACGATTTTCATTCTCATTATCACGGTTATCGTTTTGCGCTCGTCGCGGTACTGGGTGCATTACGAAGCGGATAGAAGTAGGAATCAATAATTATGGTTGCTGATGCGCTTTCTCAAGAGACAATAACGGATCGGGCTTTGACCGCTACACAAGCCAACAGGCTTCACAAAGTGGTCGGTTATGGTGCGCTGATTGTGGCGGCGATTGTGCTGGTCTTGCCCTTGTATTGGATGCTGTCTACCGCGCTGAAGTCCCCAGCGCAGACCTTTGCCTTACCTCCAGAATGGGTTCCGAATCCAGTGGAGTGGGAAAACTTCCCACGTGTTTTTCAAGAAGTGCCGTTTGGACGCTTCATCCTGAATACGGCATTTATTGTGGTTATGAATATTATCGGCGAATTGGTGGCGGTGACCTTGGTGGCGTATGGTTTTGCCCGCCTACGCTTTCCGGGACGGAGTTTCTTGTTTTTGTTGATGCTTTCGACCTTGATGATTCCTTATCATGTGACACTGGTTCCGCGCTTTATCCTCTTTTCTAAGTTAGGGTGGATTAATACCTATTTGCCCTTGATTGTCCCTGCATTTACGGGGAGTGCCTTTCTGATTTTCTTGGTTCGGCAATACATGATGAGCATCCCCTTTGAATTGGATGAAGCGGCATATATTGATGGGGCGACCCGCTTCGATGTGTTCTGGCGGATAATTTTACCATTATCACGTCCAGCGTTGGTGTTGGTAGTGGTGTTTACCTTCGTCGGCACATGGAATGATTTCTTACAACCGTTGATTTATTTGAATGACCCCGAATTATTTACGGTTTCGCTGGGGTTAAGTTTCTTTCAAGGGACACGGGAGACGGATTGGAATCTACTGATGGCAGGTTCGCTATTGGCGACGATTCCGCCCCTCGTTCTCTTTTTCATTGCTCAAAGACAGTTAATAGGAGGGATTGCGATTGAAGGATTAAAAGGCTAGACCTAACACGATCAGTTAAACTATTTATCTCTATAAAGGAGTCTCTAATGAGAAAGTCAATATTATTACTGATGCTATTGAGCCTGTTGCTTTCGTTGATGGCAGTGCAGGCACAAGATGAAGTCGTCACGATTACATGGTGGGCAACGGAGCGTGGACGGGATACTGCCGCGACCCGTGAATTGCACTTCCAATTGGCGCGTGCTTTTGAAGAAGAAAATCCCAATATTCAAGTAGCAATTTCATTGTTCCCTAGTCGTGGATTTAATACGCGCGTGTTGACGGCGATTGCTGCGGGTGAAGGTCCTGATATTTGGTATACCTTCTTCGCAACGGACATCGCAACCCAAGACTTTTTGGAAGATTTAACACCTTATATTGAGGCATTGGGTAT
>JANQRM010000142.1 GCA_028284565.1 Anaerolineae bacterium
CCACCAGAGGCTAACAGGTTCCCATCAGGTGAAAATGCTACACTTTCAACAAAATGGGTATGCTCATCAAGTGTCATGAGTTCGTTACCCGTATTCACATCCCATAACTTAACCATGGTATCCCAACTACTAGAGGCTAACAGGTTCCCATCAGGTGAAAACGCTACCCGTTCAACAAAATCTGTATGCCCACTGAGAGTAATGAGTTCATTACCTGCGTCAACATCCCACATTTTAATGGTATCATCGCTACTCCCCAACGCGAGGGTGTTGCCATTAATGGAAAATGCTAAATTAAACACAAGATAATCCCCCCTATAATAGGAGTTCAGTTCAGTCCCATTTTCCACGTTCCACAGTTTTATTCTCCCATCATTACTTGAAGAAGCAAGAGTGTTGCCATCTGGCGAAAACGCTACACTCAACACAGGATGTGTATGCCCACTGAGGGTAAAGAGTTGGCGGCTTGTGATCACGTCCCAGAGCCTAATCGTATTGTCATAGCTTGAAGAGGCAAGAATACTCCCATCTGGCGAAAACGCTACACTCGTGACTCTATATCGGTGTCCACGTAACCAAGAGATTGTCTCCAATGTATCTACATCGATCAGCCATATTCCTAGCCAGCCAGCAACAGCAAGAATGTTACCGTCTGGTGATAGAGTCATAGATGCTATTCTTCCACGCCCCCATCGTTGAAGCTGTTCTACTTGATCTGCATTGTCAACAGATATAGGTACGTTGTCGGGTGTCGGAGTAAAGGTTGGCGGTTTTGGTGTGGCTGTTGGAGTTAGGATTGGTGAATTAGTCATCGTTGGGGATGGTGTCGGTGTAGCTGTTGGAGTGTTTGTCCATACTTCGGCGGTTTGTGTCGCACTACTAGATGTTGCCGTTTCAAACGCAAAATTCGTTGCCTCGAAATTTGGTGTTGATGTCTGAGTTGAAGGGAGCGTGTTGGTCAAAGAAGGGGTGTGAGTGGGCGTTAATGTAGCTGTTGGAGTATCAGTCCATGCTTCCACTGTCTGGGTTGCTGAGTCAGATGTTACTGTCAATAATGCAAACGCAGTCGCTTGTAAATCAGGTGTTGGGGTATCCGTCCAAGCTTCCGCTGTTCGAGTTTGAATCAAAGCTGTCTCTTGTGCAACTTGGGTTACGACTAATTGTGTTTCGGCTTCTTGTGCCACTTGAGTAATTGCAATTTGTGTTGCTTCAAATGCAACTATTGCATCAACAGTGTTTTGGAGTTCTGTTAAAGATAAGGTTGGTGTGGCAGTCGGCTCAGGGGTTGGAGAGATTACAAACACAACATCAGCTTCTCCATCTGTGGATGTATCTGATTGTACGGCTTTACAGGCATCCAAATCAAACATCGAAACCAATAGCTGGCAACCAAGTGCGCCGGGCTGAAAAGACAATATTGCAATCAATATCCCAATAACTGCAAGAACTGTTCCGATAATCCACTTCATATCCCATCGTCGTTGTGGGGTATTCTCAGGACGTTCAGGTTCGGGAGTCGGTTCAGGAGATAGCGGTGGTGGTGCTTCTGTCGGCGGTTGGCTTAGGATGGTATTGATTGCTTGCCACAAGCGGGCATTCTGCTCAGCATCCTTAAAGCCTTTGGTCAAATCTGAATAATGTAAGCGTGATACTTCCGCTTGCAAATATTCAGGTGCATCTTCTAGTTTAGTTTTAGGGCGCACGATAGCAAAGATTTTGGGCTTTTGTAGGCGTTGTGCCTCCGCAAACTCTGCCAAGCACCATTCCGAATCAATTGAATCATTTGACAGCAGATAGATGAAGAGATCGCAAGCCTCGATTTCTTCCTGAATACGCTCCCACCAATCCTCACCTACAATCAAATCTTCATGAGCATACCAGAAAGTGTGTTGCGAAAATATCCGTCGAGCGAGTGTGACTAATCTCTCAACAAATAATTCATCAGCTATACTGTAACAAATGAAGACACGCGCCATAAGTCATGTTTACCACGATGATTGACGCACCTATTATGCCATGCCTTGAATCAATTGGCGATTTATTCAACCGAGGTGAGTTAGTTTGAGGAGAAAACTCAGAACTCTGATGTCCTAATCCCCATGCAAGAACTTGCGGAGGGTGTCGTGGAAGTGTTGGGGGTCGTCAATCATGGGGAAGTGTCCGGCTTTGTCGAACCATTCTTCCTGACTGTTGGGGGCATATTCGAGGAGGACTTTGCTCTGCTTGGGGCTGACGATTATATCCGTCTTGCCATACATCCCCAACACAGGAATCTGAAGTTGGCGGATTTGTTCGCGCAAGTCCGTGTCGCGCAAGGTGCCAATGCTCTCAAAGAAGGACTCGGCAGATACTTTGGAGGCATCTTCCTTGACCATGCGATGCACATCCCCACCTTTTTTGGAGCCGATGCGCGTCATCATCAGGATAAACGCATCCCGAATGATGGGGAAGGTATAGACCAAGTTGGCGATGCCACGATAACCCGACAGCTTGAGAAAGAAGTTGAGCGACTTGCCATCAATGGGGGAGCCAATGACCACCGTTTTCACCACTTTTTCGGGGTATTTCAGGGAAACTCCCAGCGCAACCGTCCCGCCCATGCTATGCCCGACAATGGCGGCTTTATGGATGCCCTGACGCTCCATAAATTGATGGACGAGTTCGACAAAATTATCAACAGAGAAGTTCGCGCCACGGTCAAAGGACTCGCCAAAGCCAAAGAAGTCCAGCGCATAGGTGCGGAAATCTTTACCAAGGTCTTCGATGGTCTCGCGCCACAATGCCCATGAGCCGAGCCATCCATGCAATAAAATAACAGGGCGACCCCGTCCGTAGGCTTCATAATGGACGATGCCCTGTGCTGTTACCATGGTTGCCACGTTAAGCGACCTTCATATCCGAGAGGCAAATAGGGTTAATGGCTGGGCTAGCCTTCCATCTCTTCCAAGATGGTGTAGAGCAATTCGAGCAGGACATTCCGCACACTGTCACGCTCTTTCGCCACACAGGGGAGCAATTTGACTCCCTCTTCAATGCGGAGCGCGATACGCAGGTCGTCCGGGTCCCATGCGTCGGGATGGTCTTGCTTGTTCGCCGCCACCACATAGGGGGTCGGAGCGTAGGCACGGAAGGTTTCCAGAATACTCTTGGCTTCGCGGAAGGTTTCTGGCTTGGCACTATCGACCATCACGATAAAGCCGAGCATCCCTTCTGCAAGAATCTCCCACATGAAGTCGAAGCGACGCTGACCGGGAGTCCCGAAGAGGTACAACACGAGGTCGTCATCCACGGTAATCCGCCCGAAGTCCATCGCCACGGTGGTATCGGCTTTTTCTTCCTTCTCCGCTTCGGATGTAATCCCGCGTTCCGTCGAGACAACATCAATTTCGGAGATGGCTTTAATAAATTCGGTCTTCCCAGAACTAAAAGGTCCTGTCACAACCATTTTAACTGTTTGCATAAATACCCCACTTCACTGCCAATGGTGGTCGATAGATAAGTTCCCAAACCCTATAAG
>JANQRM010000143.1 GCA_028284565.1 Anaerolineae bacterium
TTTGCGCTTGGCGTATGTGGGTGATGGGAATAATGTCGCCGCGTCACTCGCTTATGCCACCGCCCAATTTGGGATGCACTTTTCAATTGCGACACCTGAAGGCTACGAACTCCCGCCGAATGTGCGTGAAACCAGCGCGAAATTGGCAGGAAATAAAGAACTATCCGTTGAAATGACGACTCATGTAGAGCAAGCTGTGCAAAATGCGGATATAATCTACACAGATACATGGGTCAGTATGGGGCAAGAAGCCGAATCTCAAGAACGTCGTGGGATATTTGAACCCTACCAAGTGAATGATGATTTGCTTAGACAAGCGAATCCCAATGCAATAGTGTTGCATTGTCTGCCTGCTCATCGTGGCGATGAAATTACGGACTCAGTGGCAGATGGGGAACAATCGGCAATATTCCAACAGGCAGAAAATCGGCTACATGCTCAAAAAGCTATCTTGGTTACTTTGTTAAAATCCTAGTTTTTGGTGAACTGCAATGGCAGAGAATATTCAAGAATATCAAGAGTTAATGGAAATCGGGAACGATGCCGCATGGAAAGGGCAGTGGGAAGCGGCGATTGATGCCTATACCCAAGCGGTGGAGTTTGCACCAGAGGGTGATGCGGAGGCATTGATTAACTTGGGCTTGGCGTTGCTGAATAATCAGAATATCAACAAAGCTCTCAAGGTCTATAATCAAGCCAGCAAAATCGCCCCGCAAGACCCGGTTCCACTGGAAGGCGCGGCGGATGCACTAGAGAAGTTGGGTCGCCTCAAAGAAGCGGCACAACAATACGTTAAAGTAGCAGAAGCCTATATCGGGCTAAAAGATTTGAACCGCGCAATTGATAACTGGGAACGTGCGGCTCAACTGACACCAGCGTTGGTTAGTGTCCATGCACGGTTGGCACAAGCTTATGAACGCACGGGCGATAAGAAGCGGGCGATTTATGAATATCTGACACTTGGCTTCAACTTCCGTCGGATGAATCAGACTGACAAAGCAATACAAGCAGTTAAGCGTGCCTTGCGCCTCAACCGACGGCATCCTGATGCGCTGAATATGTTGCGCGCGTTGGAATCTGGCGCAGAAGTCAGCTTGCCGGAGTTTCATGGTCCGGCTCGTGAACAGGTACAGGAAGACGATCTGGATGATTCGGGATTTTTTGAATTCGGACTCGATGATGACTTTGAAGAAGTGGGTGAAGCCGACCCGCGCGGTCCCTTGGGTGAAGCAACCGAAGATGCACTTGGTATTCTGGCGGAATTTGTTGTCGAGCAAGGCTTGGATATGTCGGTGAGTTTTGCCTTGCAAGCGATGGAACAACACCGACAAAGTTCCTTTGCCGAAGCGATTGAGTCCTACAAACAGTCACTTGATGCAGGCATGAGTCATCCAGCCTTGCGTCTGAATTTGGGCGCGTTGCTGTTATGGAGTGACCAACCTTCAGAAGGACAGAAACATTTTGGGGATGCCACGATGAACGAAACCCTCGCCGCTGGAGCATTTCATGGTTTGGGGCAATGTTATTATCAAACAGGCGATCATAAGAAAGCCAGTCGTTTCTTGATTCAAAGTTTGCAGCAAGTGGATATGCAATCGTTGGCAAATTCGTCACGGCTCGATGATGTGGGCTTGGTCTATGAAACCTTGCTCCAAACCACGAGTTCTGTACCTGATGCCGACTTGGCCCGACTCAATCAAAAATTTATCGGTTGGCTATCTGGCAAAGATTGGAAACAACGCATCCCGGAAACCCGTCGTCAGCTCGAAGAAACGGTTGGCGAAGGTGGCGGTAAAGGGATGATCGAGTTTATTGATACCGAAAACACGGAGACGCTCGGACAATCGGTGTCGAATATTGATTCATGGATACGTCAGGGTCTCTATCAATTGGCAATGGATGAAGCCCATCGCACGGTTGAGAATTCCCCGTATTACTTGCCTGTGCATGTTCGTATGGCAGAAATCATGATGAAAGAACGGCGTATTCGCCCAGCGATTGATAAATACAACATGGTAGCGAAGGCGTATCTGGTACGGGGTGAAAATGACCGCGCCGCTTCTATCTTGAGTGAAGTATTGGAGATGGCGCCCCTAGATGTCGAGGTACGCCTGAATCTGATGGCGTTACTCGAAGATGAAGAACGCTGGGATGAAGCCCTCGAACAATACATCGGGCTGGCGAATACCTATCAACAATTGGGCGACTTTGACCGTTCAAGTGAAACTTATACTGCCGCTGAAAAATTGGCAAAACGGGTCGATGCCGCCGATTCTAAAGTTGCAACGATTAAACATCGCATTGCTGACATTGCACAATTACGTCTGAATACTCGTCAAGCACAAAAGGTGTATGAAGAAATCCTTGACATCATGCCCAACGATGAAAAAGCTCTGCGTACATTGGTTGATATTTATTATTCACAGGGCAATCAAGTGGATGCGATTAAGCGTCTTGATGTGCTATTGGGAGCCTATGCCAAGAAAGGCCAGATTCAACGGATTACGCAATTGCTCGAAGAGTTGGTCCGCATGTATCCGCAAGACACTGCATTACGGTCTCGGATGGCATCCATCTACAAACGTCTTGAACGCAATGAAGATGCGATTGAACAGCTCGACGCGCTTGGTGAATTGCAACTCGAAGCGGGATTGCATCAAGATGCCGCGAATACTATCCGCCAGATTATCGACCTCAAGCCAGCACAGGTTGAACAATATCAGAAGCTCCTATCACAATTGGGAGGCTAGCTGACACGACATGGTGAGGAACGGACGTTAAAACAGTGTATACTTAAAGGCACGTTGAACCTCAGCGTGTCTTTATTTTTAGCAGAAACAATAATTTTGTAGAAACGGTTCGATGTGGAAGAGTTAGTCTGGGTATTTCGGAGCATTTCTCTCCCCGATGTCATTGATATTTTTATTGTCGCGCTCCTGTTTTATGGTGTGAGTTTTCTATTTCGGGGGACTCAAGCAGTAACACTGTTGCGGGGGATGTTGCTAGTTATTGTCGGACTCATTGTTGTTGCCGCTGTCTTACGCTTGCAAGCCTTAAGCTGGTTATTGAGCAACGGCTTGACGATATTGGCAATAGCTGTGCCAGTTATCTTCCAACCGGAACTACGACGGGCTTTAGAACGCTTGGGGCGTGGTTCCGAACTCTTTAATACCCGTGCGCCAGAGCATTTGCGCGTCAAAATTATTGATGAAATTTGCAAAGCCACTGAACGCCTCTCTGAGCGACGGCATGGGGCATTGATTGTGCTTCAGCGCAACACGCCACTGACAGAATATATTCGTACGGGCGTTCCTATCCATAGTGATGTCACGTCCGAATTGTTGCTCACGATTTTTTGGCCCAAGACAGATCTGCATGATGGGGCAATCATCATCGACCAATTTGGCAAAATCGCCTCTGCTGCGTCTGTGTTGCCATTAACCGCCAGTCGCAATCTGCCTGATAAGAAAATGGGAACACGACATCGTGCCGCGCTAGGCATCAGCGAAGAAGGGGATGCGATTTGTGTGGTGGTGTCAGAAGAAACTGGCAAAATCGGGATGACGAATGCGGGACGTATGATTCCGAAGCTCGATCCAGAACGTCTCAAGAATGTTCTCAATGCGTACTATGGTCCCTCTCCACGCGATCAACAAACATGGCGGCAACGACTGCGTGATTGGCTAGGTGATTTCCAAGTGCGCTGGCAATCGTGGCGGGAGCAAACCTAAGCGATGCTGTCCGCGAATCGTCAATATATCCTGAATAACCTTTTTTGGTTTGTCAGTGCTTTGATTCTAGCGATTTGGGTTTGGTTTACGGCGATTACTGACCAAAACCCGATTAATGAAACCCGCTTTACTTCCATCCCAGTGCAGATTCTTGTTGATGACAGCTTTATTGTCACGAATACGCCAACAAATACGGTTCGCGTAAATGTGAGCGCACAGCAATCCGTCCTCGATAATCTGCGACGGGATGATATTGTTGTCCGAGCCGATTTAGAGGGCTTAACTTCCGGTACACATATTGTTCCTTTGAGTGCCGAAATTGCCCAGACGGGAGATTCGGGCTTTCGAAATGTGATTGTCAACACTCTGCCGAGTCAAATTACAGTGGTCTTAGAACGGGTGGAGACACAATTACGCGATGTCACGATTGAGGTCGTTGCTGAACCACCTATAGGTTTTACTTATGATCCCAATGAAATAGTGCCTAGCATTCGTGAAGCAGAGATTAGCGGAGCATCAAGTCTTCTACAGAATGTGGCAAGTGTTGTTGGTGAACTCGACCTGAGTAATGAACGCAATACGACCTCAGTTGATGTGCGCCTCATACCGGTGGATGTCAATGGCAACCCCATCGGTGGGATTACGCTTAACCCACTCAATACACGGGTCAGTGTCGATGTGTCACAACGGGATGATGTCCGTCAGGTATCGGTTCGCCCCGATATTCAGATTGGGACACAACCGGAAGGTTATACATTGGCGACCTTTAGCGCACAACCACAGACGGTTTTCATTGGTGGGAATCCAGAAGATTTAGATTCCTTACCGAGTGTCTTCTTTACTGAACCTATTGACCTCACTGGGCGGACTGAGAGCTTTGATATTTCGGTGGCGGTGTTGTTACCTAATGACAACGTCTTTATTGTTGGATCAGATAATCGGGTGGATGTGTCTATAGGTATCGAAGCACAAATTGCTTCCACCCAGTTTAACAATCTATCGGTAGCGTGGATTGGTGTTGCCGAAGACCAACAGGTACAAATCATTCCCGAGACCGTGTCTGTGGTACTGACTGGTCCGGTGGCAATTGTTGATAGTCTCACAGACGATGATATTCAGGTCGTCCTCGATTTGAACGGCTATGCCAATGGCAATTATGATCTCTCACCTAGTGTAATTGTCAATCAAGGGGCAATTAATCAAGAAAACACCACCTTATCGCCATCCGTAATCAATGTTATCATTACTGCAAATGCTGAAGTAACCGAAGTTCCAACTCCCGAAGACTAAACATAAAAACGAATCGTAAAGGTAATGAATCATGGCGCGTAAACCGATTGTCGCCTTGGTTGGTCGCCCGAATGTGGGTAAAAGTACGCTATTTAATCGACTGGTGGGTGAACGTCTTGCCGTGACACACGATATTCCCGGCACGACCCGTGACCGCTTGCAAGGTGAATCCGATTGGCGTGGTGTACGCTTCAATGTCATCGATACAGGTGGTATTGAAGTCTATCAACCCTCTGGCACACGTGATGAAGCCCCCTTAGCTGAAGGCAGTATCGACTTTGTACAAGAGATTAAGACACAAGCTCTCACTGCGGTAGAGAATGCCGATGTGATTGTCTTATTGGTGGATTCTGTGCATGGTGTCACCGCCGCTGATGAAACCATTGCGGAGATATTGCGTCGGACAGATAAGTCCGTGATTATCGCCGCCAATAAAGTGGACGACCTTAAACAATCAGACTCGGCGTTGGAGTTCTACAGCTTAGGTTTGGGGACGGTTGTGCCGATTAGTTCGATTCATGGTCTCGGTATAGGGGATTTGCTGGATGAAGTCTTTGATGCCTTGCAAAATGTCCAAGCCAATTGGGATGACGAAGACGATGAACAACTCAAAATTGCGATTGTGGGTCGTCCCAATGCTGGCAAAAGCACACTCCTCAACAAACTCTTAGGTGAAGACCGTGCGATTGTCAGCCCGATTGCTGGGACCACCCGTGATGCTGTTGATACGGAAATCAAATGGCATGGCGCACCTGTGACGCTAATTGATACAGCTGGGATGCGTCGGCGGGGTAAGATGGACCCAGAAGTCGAGCGTTATAGTGTCATGCGGGCAATGAAGGCGATTTCTCGTGCCGATGTTGCTTTACTCGTAATTGATGGCGTTGAGAGTGTAACTGAGCAAGATGAACATATCGCAGGTTATGTCATTGAAGAATTTAAGAGTCTCGTGATTATTGTCAACAAATGGGATGCGGTTGAAAAAGATGCTTACACCATGACGGAATTCACTGCCAAAATTCGTGAACGTCTGCACTTTGTCAAATATGCGCCGATTATCTACATCAGTGCTTTAGAAGGACAGCGAATTCATCAGGTTTTAGAAACTGCCAACCGAGTCTATGAGACACGCTTTTTGCGGATTCCTACAGCCGATGTGAATCGGGTGCTTCGTGAAGCCCTAGAAAATCATCCACCACCCACCAAAGGCACAAAGCGACTCAAAATCTATTATGGCTCGCAAGTGCGGACGAATCCGCCAATTTTCTTGTTCCATGTGAATGATACGCGCTTGGTTCACTTTAGCTACAAACGCTATTTAGAGAATCAATATCGCAGAGCCTATGAGTTTGAAGGCACGCCAATTCGCTTGAGTTTTCGTAATCGTAAGGATAAAGATTAGTTTAGGTCATTCAACTCATACACGAAGGCTTTAGCTTTGCGCCCCTTGACCTTCATTTCGCCGAGTGCGCGGGCTTTTACTCGATTACCAAGCCGTTTGACTACCGATTCTTCAATCAGGATTTGTCCCGGCGCGGCATATTCTTGGAGACGCTTGGCAAGATTGATCGTATCCCCGATTGCGGTATAGTTGAGTGCGCGCTCTGTGCCGATATAGCCGACCA
>JANQRM010000276.1 GCA_028284565.1 Anaerolineae bacterium
GCGCGGTAGACCCCGACCTCATCCTAATTGGCTTAGGTGTCCCCACCCATTTATACGGTCATTGGAACGAACTCATTCTCAAGATAGCTGGTAGCGAGATGGATTGGTTCAGCCTGCACTATTACTCAGTTCGTACCGAAAAATGGGAAAATCCCCCCTCCCAAGAAGAACTCTACATCCCCAAAGTCGCCGCCGCCCACGAACTCGTCCAGATGCTCGATGACACGCAAGCCCTCATTGATCAATTCTCCGACCCACCCATTCCCATCGCCCTCGACGAATGGAACACTTACGTCACTGCCAAGACTCCCGACTTCATCGAAGAATACAACATCGCAGATGCACTTTATGCTGGTTCATTGATGAATGCTTGCATCAACCGTTGCAACAATATCAAACTCACGGCTATCTATAATCTCATCAACGTCATGGGCAATTACATGGTGACACCCCTCTACAAATGGTCACACCTTCCTGATAACCGCTATGGTTATTGGCTCGGTCAAGTTGATGAACCTGTGATTCCTCCGATGGTCTGGAAACAGCCCAACACCCTCGTTATGGAACTTCTCACCCAACATCGTGGAGGACATGCCGTCCGTTCAAGTGTCGAGTCACCCACCTTCTCTAGCCCTGCAATGGGAAGCATGGACCCAATGGACAACATTCCCACCATTGATGCCTCAGCCACCTATGATACAGAGCGTAAAACCGTCTATCTCTCCATCGTCAATCGTTCAGCAGATGAACCTGCGACTATTTCATTGGATGGTATTCAACCGTCACAAGACATCCAACTCTATCAAGTCATCGGAGATAGCTACCTCGCCTATAATTCTGCCAACAATCCAACGCGAGTCGTCATCGAAGAATTCACCCATCCCCAGTCCCAATCCCAAACACTCGAAATCCTCCCCCATAGCTTCACTATGGCAATCATACAGATTTGATGTTTTGACATTCGATGGGCTTGGCTTACGTCTTGCCCTATTGATTAAGAGAGGACAATCAATAGCGAGTTGAGATGTCAATGTGCAACAATTTGTTATATGCCGCGTATCTACTATCAGATAGGGCATCTGATTTTTGAGAAGCCTTTCGACTTTGATAACAATGCGAACATTTTGAACTTATATTAAGTGTTTTTCATGAAAACATTGTTTAGTTCCAAGCGAGAACGTCGGCTGTGGCTAGCTCTGGTCATCGTATTGGTGGTGATTTATGCGACTCTCGGACAAGTCCCTGAGATTGCCAGATTCCTACGCGCACGAAATGATCTACGGGATGCGACCTTTTTTGTGTTTTTCATATCGACAGTGATGGTCTCTGTGCTGTTTATTCGTCGCCGACCCGGACGTGCTGAGATTGCAGTTGGTGTAGGCATCCTTCTGATTTTTCTATCAGCATGGCTGAGAATGGGAGTCGCGGAACGAACCCATCTGTTTGAGTATGGCTTAGTAGGCGCACTCATACATGAAGCTCTGCTAGAACGTCGAGCAAACAGACGGCGCGTACCTGTACCCGTTATATGTGCTTTAGCACTCTCTATCTGCTTGGGCTGGGTTGATGAAAGCATTCAGTCTACGCTACCCAATCGGTACTATGATACCCGTGATGTGTTCTTTAATGGTTTTGCCGCCGGAATGGTGATTGGGGCAAGATGGCTACTGGCATTGGTACGACGATGGACCTAAATGCTAGACGAACTCGATAGGTGATTCTGGCTCAACATTTCTGTCTGATGCACCAAGCCATTCCGCCACGAAATTGTATAAAAATGCACCAATCGTTCCGACAATGAATCCAAACGTTGCGAACATACTTGGCATCCCAATCGGAGCTAAAAATGCGAGAGCTGTACCTATCCCGACTTTGCCTCTGAGGACATCATAAGCTGCACCAACAACAGCATATAAGATGCCCGCAACCAGCCCCACCAACGCTAAAGCAATCGCAAGAGGTTTCGCAAGCGAGAATGTCTCGACCTTTTCTAGCTTTGCCATGATTGTATACCTGCTAAACTAAAATTAGCATCAATTGCTTATCATTGTAAACACTAAGAACAACTGAAAGATGTGCGATTGTCACAAGGGAATTGGGGGGAGCGGAACGATTTTTCTGACAGGATCCCTAATAGGTTGATTCATAATCAATATTGATTCGGGTAAAAATTACTCGCGATAAGTTGATTTTTGTCCAGTATTTTCCATCCTATATGGGGTACTTTCTATCTTCCACCCAGACCTTTTGGGTAAGTTAATGGTCACTTTCCATCCTTTAGGTCACCGGTTTTGTTGGAAATCAACATAATTAAGGTTGAGTAAACGTTAGAATATTAGTGTTTTAGTTAAGGAAAAATAGAACTAGGGTTTGATTATCGTTTATTTTTTTGCTCAAAATGATGTGAAATGCATAGGTTCATCTATAGATAAACATCCAAAAATGCACAGAACGACTCATCATGAAGCCTTGCGATTGATAAACCATGATGAGTTATGAAGATTGGAATCTACTCCAATCTAGCACCATAACTCGTATGATTCTGATATACAGCGTGATAATGCCTGTGATTATGCCATAGGCTTTTATTATGTAACCAGCTTGTTGTGCTTACTGGCTATAGATCACTGGATATATGTAAGCTCTGTTGTGCTAACAAGTCATTGCGGTTGCGGCGTTCTATGTATTCCAGCATATAGGAAATACTTGACGAATACAGATTCAGGAATAGCCATACACTGAGCGCAAGAGCGATCCATGCAAAGACCGGGATACCCGAAACAAGGAATACAGACTCAACAGCAATAGTCGCTATGAAAAGGATGATATTTAATGTTGAAATACGACGGACATTCATTTTTCATTATCTCCTTTAGATTTAGGCCAGATGATGGATGAGTGAATTTTCCGATGATTTTGGGATAGTTCGTCAGTATGTCATGCCTTATCCTTTCGCTTAATCTACAATGTCTTTAAGTTTTTTGAATAATTTCTTGACATCGAATTCGTCGGTATCATATTTGCGTCTTTTTTTCGACGATTTGCGTGATTTGTGGTCTGAATACTCCTTATCATCTCGGTAGGAGTCACTCAATCGGTTATGCTTCATTTTAGGCTGATGAATCGGCTCCAGCTCCCCATCATCCGTCAGTTGATACTGCCCTATCCCATAGGCATCTGCCTGATACCGTTTACGCTTTTCTGTGGATTGTCTGGCTTTGTCCCGTCGATAGAGTTCCCGATCGACTTTTCTGGATAGCCAATCTTGATACTCACCATATCCGGCATAGAGCAAGTGTGGTATGAGTGCTAAGAGGATGAAGAGCGAAATGCCACTGAGCGATGGAATAAACCCGCCAATTATCAGACCGAATAGCAAGAGACCAAGATGCGCGAGGAGAAAGAAACGCCGATTATAACGTTGTTTCATTTCCTGACGGATTTGTTGTTCTTCGTCGTAAAACATGATGTTGTCCACTTTCATCCCGATAGTCCTAACTGAGCCATCCGCGACGGATCGCCCATTTTTCTAGTTCGACACCCCAGAAGACGACGGTGCTAAGCACAAAACAGAGGGCGAGTTGTCCGAGTGTGAGTGGATTTGTCCCGAAAATCTGGTTGAAAAATGGTGTATAAATTGCCAGCATTTGAATGACAATCGTGAAGAAGACTGCCCCGATGAGTAGACGATTTCCAAAGAGATTCATACTGAAAATGGATTCCCGATGAGACCGTAAGCCGAGCGCATGTCCCATTTGAGCAATCGTCAAGAAGATGAACACCATCGTGTTCCATGCTGGCGCACCGTTAGCGGCACGTAAATCTGTAGACCACGCCCAATAACCGAGTGCCAACCCGACTCCGCCAAGTAATAAGCCAATCAAGAGGATGTGTCGTCCCAAACCTTGTCCAAAGAGACTTTCTTCTGGATTGGTGGGGTTGCGTTCCATCACGCCTTTTTCTGATTGTTCAACGCCGAGTGCAAGTGCAGGAACGCCATCAGTAATGAGGTTCATCCAGAGGATTTGTAGGGTTGTTAAGGGGATTGTCATACCTTGGATGAGTTGTGTTGCCAAGAGAACGATCAATTCGCCTGTATTGCTCGCCAAGAGATACTTGATAAAACGACGTACATTGTCGTAAATCGTCCGACCTTCTTCTACTGCGCTGACGATGGTGGCGAAGTTGTCATCGACCAAAATCATCGTTGAGGCTTCTTTGGAAACCGCGGTCCCTGTTATCCCCATAGCAACACCAATGTTGCTTCGTTTAAGAGCGGGCGCATCGTTCACTCCGTCCCCTGTCATGGCAACCACATGCCCCTTGGATTGAAGTGCTTGGACAATGTTCAGCTTATGTTCTGGAGATACTCGCGCATAGACCGAGACTTCTTCGACCTGTGCCTCTAATTCTTCTTGAGACATTTGACTTAGTTCGATGCCCGTGAGGATTTTTTCACCTTCTTGTGTGATGCCAATTTCACGTGCAATGGCATAGGCAGTTAAGGGATGGTCGCCTGTAATCATCACGGGACGAATTCCGGCGCGTTTTGATAAGGCAACTGCATCACTCACCTCTTGGCGTGGCGGGTCGATAATCCCGACCATACCGACAAAGATCAAATCCGATTCGACTTGTTCTGCATCGGTGCTCGGTTCATTGAGGAGGCGATATGCCAGCCCCAAGACACGCAAGCCATCTTGTGATAATTCGTTATTAGCTGTCACGATTCGTTGACGCATGGATTCATCAATCGAGACAATTTCACCATTTAGCCAAACCTCACGACTGACTTCTAACAAGGAGTCCACTGCTCCTTTGGTGAAGGCAATGATTTTGTCGGCTGGCATATCGAGCAATTCGACCAAGGGCATGAGATTTGGCTTGTGTTCTGCAATGTTTCGCTGATGCAGAGTGGTCATGCGCTTTCGAGTAGAATCGAATGGGATTTCGGCAACACGCGGTAAGAACTCGTCTAATTCAGGCTTGAGCAGTCCAGTACGTCCACCTGCTACTGCCAAGGCGGTTTCTGTGGGATCACCAATTGCTTTGTAATCACCATCCTCAAACTCCAACACAGCATCGGTACACAGCACACTGCCAGCAATCACGATGGTTTGTGCATCCATTTCTGGATGGTCGACATGCCCATTCGAATCGGCATCGGTTGCCAAGCCGTGATCAATGACTGAGTCAATCTGTGAGGTGTTGCCAGCCACATCA
>JANQRM010000187.1 GCA_028284565.1 Anaerolineae bacterium
TCACCACAGAAGAAGCACGAGCGGTTCAACGCGGTTGGCTCCAAGCCGGACGCTTGCAAAAGTGAGTGCAGATGTTATTTGGTCCCCTAGTTACTTATCCAGTGCTTGGTGTAAATCGGCAATTAAATCGTCAACATGCTCCAAACCAATGGAGAAGCGTAAAAGATTGTCTGGTGCAGTCGAATTGGGAATCGACGCACGATGTTCCACGAGCGTATGTGTTCCGCCAAAACTCGTGGCACGGAGGATGACTTGCAAATTCGCAATGATGGAGAGGGCTTTCTCGCTTCCACCCTTGACCAAGACGGACAAGACCCCACTAAAGCCTGACATTTGTTGATTAGCGAGTGAATGGCTCGGATGACTGGATAAACCGGGATACAAAACCGCTTCGATAGCGGAATGTGATTCAAGATGTTCGGCGATTGTTTGAGCATTTTCCGCATGAAAACGCATTCGATGAGCCAATGTTTGGATACCTCGCAAGGTCAACCAACAGGAAAAGGGAGCTGGAATCGCACCTCCGATTGTCCGTATGAATTCTAGCTTCTCGACAATGGGGTTATGCTCTCTTGCAACCAACATCCCGCCCATGACATCACTGTGTCCGCCAAGGTATTTGGTTGTTGCATGGACCACAAAATCGGCTCCTAATGTCAAAGGCGTTTGAAAGATAGGTGTGGCAATTGTGTTATCGACGACGAGATAAGCATTGTTGGCGTGAGCAAGGTCAGCCAAAGCGGATATATTGGCAATGAGCATCTGTGGGTTGGAAGGCGATTCCAAAACCAATAAGCGTGTTTCAGGGCGGATGGTTTCTTCGACGGCATTTAAGTCCGTCATATCAACAAAATCGACACTCAGTCCCCAAGGAACAAATAGCTCCAGTAACATCACACGGATGCCATGATAGAGGTCGGTGGGTGCGAGGACGTGGTCATTGGGGGAGAGGGCTTGGAATACGCTCATCATCGCTACTGAGCCTGATGCCCAAGCAAAAGCTTTTGTGCCCTGTTCCAATTTCATCATGACTTTTTCAAGAGCCTCCCGATTAGGGTTGTTGTCGCGGGCATATTCATAATCCGCTGGAAACGTGCCGTCGGGTGCGCGCTCAAAGGTCGTTGATAGAACGATTGGTGGGACAATTGCCCCTGTTGCGGGGTCAATGGGTTGGGCAGTGTGGATGGCAATCGTTTCGGGTTTCATGGCAATCTCAAATCAACAAGTCGGCAATAGAGGAACAATGTATCGTATCGAGCATGTCAATGCAATCATTTTAGATGATGCTGTTTATCAATATGCCTATTTTCTCCGTAGAACTACCTAGACAACCTTGTCCAATAATCTGGGTTTTAATTCCTTTCCTCAATTTGGAATTCATTTCTCCGTAATTCTACGAATAGGCACAGACTCGAAATGAGCATACGCTATAGTTAGAGTTAAGAAACAAATAAGGAACTCCACAATGACCATCATCACAGCACTACTTGGTTACTTCTGTATTTCAATCATTGCAAGTTTGGTCATTGGGCGTTTCTTATCCCTCTCGACACAAGCAAGTGATGTCGAACTTACCGTTATAGACACACAATCTGACCAATATATCGCTGTCCAACCCACAGCCGCCGTAGGAGACTAATATCATGAAAATTCAAGTTAAATGGGACAACCTCGACCAAACTACTTTACGCCTCGTTTTTCAAGGAACATGGAATTGGACAGATGTCGATCAAGCATGGGACACAGCCGTCGAAATGGTAAAAGGCACAACCGGACAGATTGATATCCTTGTGGATATGCAACAAGCACGAGGCGTTCCACGCGATATTATGCTCGTTGGACGTGAAATGATGCTCCATCATCTGCCCAGTCGTTGCGGACTCATTGTCTTCGTTGGTGGCAATAGTTTGATCAAAGCCGCGATTAATTTATTACGCAATATCTGCAAATCACAATCTCCGCGCCTGTTGATGGCGGATAACTTGAATCAAGGTCGTCAATTACTGTATAAAACGATTTCCTTGCCTGCTAAACAAGCAATCCTAGAGACGGTTAAGCCCTTCGTTGCTTAATCTTGGATAACTCCATCATTCATAGCCGTTTCCAATCAACCCCTGACACCTGCTTCTCTTTGGAAACGGCTTTTTTATTCCCATTTATGCCAAAAGCGCAAGAATGTACAAGACAGGTGACGTAGATTCAGTTACACTGAATTCATCATGAACCGTTATGCGCCTATCCTCAAAGAAAAAACTCGCTACTGGCGCGTCCCAGATTATGGGGATTTGCAACTCCTCCATGCCACTTTCATCGAACATGTCTTTGCGCGCCATTTTCATGAAGAGTATGTGGTTGGGGTGATTGAACGCGGGACGTATCGCTTTTATTGGCGTGGGGAAATGCGCTATATTGGCGAACAGCAACTGGTTCTGATTAATCCCTACGAAATTCATTCGGGCAAGCCGGTGGATGAATCGGGCTGGACCTATCGGACGTTGTATCCCAGTATCACGTTGATGCGACAAATTGCCTATGAAATGACGGGGAAAGATTGGGAAATGCCCCATTTCTCACAAGCCGTAGTGACAGACCCCTTACTGGCACGACAACTCTCGCAATTGCATCGACGTTTAGATGCATCAACTTCTAAATTGGAACGGGATACCTTACTCCGTACAACACTAGGGTCACTCATTGCTCGTCATGCAACTGATAAATTCCCTCTGCAACAACTCTATGCAGAAAAACAAGCCGTCCGTCGTGTGCGTGATTATTTGGAAGCTCACTGTGACCAGAATCCCTCACTGGAAGATTTAGCCAATTTCGTCGGATTCAGTCCGTTTTATCTGGCGCGAGTCTTTAAGCAGGAGATGGGTTGTCCGCCTCATGCCTATTTGAATGCTGTGCGAATTAACCGGGCGAAAGAGTTGCTTCGTTTTCAGTCGATTTCAGATGTGGCTTATGCGACTGGATTCACTGACCAAAGCCATCTCACACGCTGGTTTAAACGCATTGTTGGTGTCACACCTGGACACTACGCCTCAAGTCTCTAAGCAAGCAAATCAAATCTCCGTTTGTATAGCAAATAAAGGAGTCTCCTGATGTTAAGCAACTATGTTCACCTACCTACGAAAGCTTCCATCCCTTTAACGACTGTTGAAAATCTTATGGTCACATTGTCGAGTGATGATATTCTTCGCTTAGAAGATGGACACTATCGCCTACAAGTTATGGAGGGGAAATGCTGGATAACGCTGGGGCAAGAAGACCTTATCCTAGAGACGGGTCATATTGGACACTTTCACTTATCAGGGGAAGTGGCGCTCCTCTCATCTCTAACGGATCATCCGCTTAAACTTCGTATCAATAAGTCAATGCGGAGAAAAGCCCATGCCTAATCCACAAGATTACAACATCAATCTTGACGTCCAATTTGATTATCTGCAGAAGATGGATATCCCGACAATTGTGGAAGCCTGTACGGATGACTGGTTCAACCAGACGCTTTGCCAAGTCAATGAGAGTGTCGTGCGCTTAGGGATTGTGCAGGGTGAATTTCATTGGCATAAGCATGATGAGGAAGATGAATTCTTCTTTGTTCTATCTGGCAAGCTCTATGTAGATTTAGAAGATGAAACCATCGAACTCAGCCCTCAGCAGGGGGTAACAGTGCCAAAAGGGATTGTGCATCGGACGCGTGCGCCAGAACGGACGGTTATGTTGATGATTGAAAAAAGCTCGGTTCAACCCACAGGGGATTAATTAAAAGTTCGCCTGAGCATTGGGAACGTTGTCCAAGAGTGCCAAAATCTTTTGGATAAAATTGGCTGGCTCTAGGGGCTTTATCAGATAATTCATGCACCCTGCTTGAATCGCGCGCAGTCGGTCACCGGATTGTGATTGGGCAGTTAAGGCGACAATCGGTGTTTCGATCATCTCACGGTCTTGCTTGAGTGTCTCAATCATTGTCCAGCCATTCATAATCGGCATCGACATATCGGTGATAATCAAATGTGGGCGCACACGATGAATCACTTCAATCCCTTCTTGACCGTTGGTTGCGAGGTATACCGTTGCGTCAAATCGTTCTAAGATGGTACGCGCCAAATCTCGACACATGGCATCATCATCGACCAACACGATTTTCCAACCCTGCAAAATATCGGATGGGATATCTCGTAACGACATCACTTAGCTCCTACCTGTCTTAATGAACTAGACAGCGTAATTTCCCTTAATTTATTATCCTATAAATTTGGCGAAATAAACCTTAAGATTTCAAATATCGCAAGAATATACAAGACTATCGGTGTAAGTCATGGCAAGATATATTGTTTGAACTTAATTGTATGGCTATCTATGACGCGACAACATCAATTTCTCCATGGCATGAAAGATACGATTCCCTTGATTTTGGGAGCGATTCCCTTTGGGATTATCTTTGGTGCAATTGCCGTCACAGGTGAAAATGCACTCACGCCTCAAGGCACGATGGGTATGTCGCTGTTTGTCTTTGCAGGCTCGGCACAATTCATCGGTGCCGGGCTGTTTATCGAAGGCGTGGGGATTCCCTTTATCGTTCTCACCACATTTGTAGTCAATCTACGTCATGCCCTCTACTCCGCTTCACTAGCTCCCTATATGCGTCATTTGCCACAGCGATGGTTGTTGCCCTTAGGTTTCTGGCTCACCGATGAAACCTATGCGGTCGTGATTCGGAAGTATCAAACTGAAAAAGCCAGTGAGTATCGACATTGGTATTACTTTGGTTCGGCTTTGTTGATGTATCTTAATTGGCAATTATGCACAGTCATCGGCATTGTTGCAGGTCAGCAATTAGGTGATGCAGGGAGTTGGGGCTTGGACTTTGCAATGGTTGCTACTTTCGTGGGAATTACCGTGCCGTTAATTGTGAATCGTCCGATGCTGGTCTGCGCGGTTGTAGCCAGTTCAACAGCTATATTGGCAAATGGATTGCCTAATAAGCTGGGATTGATGGTGGCATCGCTATTAGGGATTGGGGCTGGGGTACTCGCGGAAGCCTGTCAACGTCGAGCCAATCCAACATTGCAAGGGGTAGAAGCATGACTCAAGAAGAAATCATCCTCATCTTTGGTATGATGCTTGTGACATTTGGGGTTCGTTATCCTGTGTTAGCGATATTGGGTCGCATCACGATGCCAGAGCGCGTCCAAAATGCGTTACGCTATGTCCCTGTTGCGGTTCTGATGGCAATTATCGCACCTGCTATGTTGATGCCACAAGGTAACGTCGAATTCTCGATGGATAATGCTTATCTGGTTGCAGGGATTATAG
Organism: Anaerolineae bacterium; assembly: GCA_028284565.1. Next base: position 5,317 of record JANQRM010000187.1, read on the forward strand.
CGATTGTGATTGCATGGCGTACCAAGAGCCTGCTTTGGACGATTGTGTTGAGTATGATGTTGTTCCTGTTGTGGCGGAGTTTGTTCCCTGTCACAGTTTAAGGCTCAGGTAAATTATCTGAGGACGACAAGATTTTTACCTAAGCCATTCCGATGTAGGGATAGGTTACTTAAATTGCCAATCTTTTAGGATGCCTGCACAGAGGGTCGCGCGTTGGGGCAGACTGCTGATAACCACTTGCTCATGGATGGCGTGTAAACCATCCCCTTGCGGACCCAAGCCATCAAGTGTGGGAATGCCAATTGAAGAAGTGAAGTTGCCATCCGAACCGCCACCGCTACCGTCTTCGCGGACCGTCATGCCGTATGCTTGCCCAATCGCTTTCGCTTGCTCAAAGACATTTTCCATGCGTTCCATCGGTGGGCGCGCATGTCGTTTTTCTACGCGGACTTTTGCACCGGGAATAAAGGGATGGAGCGATAATAGCTGTCTATCGAGGTCTTCCATGGCTTGCATGGTCATCATGCGCGTGTCGATGAAGGCATGTGTCTCGGCTGGAATGACATTGCCGGCACTGCCACCATCGACCATCGTGACGGATACCGACGTGCCGTATTTCAAGTTGTTTAGCTTATTGATTTCAAGTGCCTGTTGAGCAAATTCAATCACCGAATTGACACCTTGTTCGGGTGCGTTGCCTGCATGAGAAGCCCGACCTTCAATCCACAAATCATAGGTGGAAATGCCTTTGCGCCATGTCTTGAGTGCGCCGTCCTTTGTGCCGGGTTCCATGACTAATGCCAAGCCACAATCTTTGGCGACCTCTTTAATGAGTGTTTCAGAATGGACACTTCCAATCTCTTCATCCGTAGTCATTAAGATCCAAATGGGACGTTTAGGCATTTCGTTGCGCTCGACTAAGCCACGCAAAGCGGTTAACACAATGGTAATGCCACCTTTCATATCGACAGCACCAGGTCCATAGAGGATGCCATCTTCTATCCTAACAGGGCGATCTGCTAATGTGCCGTGGGGCCAGACGGTATCAATATGAATGATGAACAAAATCGGTTTATCATCGGCATCTTCATTCCATTTGGCGAGGCAGAAGTCACCTACTTTGTCTTGTCGATAATGCGTAATCGACGATGCGCCCAGACCACGGAATTGCCCTTCCATAAATGCGCCGAGTTTATCGACAGCTTCTTTTTCCGAAGTGAAGGACTCATAGCCAACCAGTTCTGTCAGTAAGTCAATCATGGTTTGTTGTTGGCTTTTGAAATAATTGAGCAAATCAGACATTATGAAAGATAATCTCCTTTTATGTAGAACTTGTCATTATTTTGTTGAACTTAAAACGGACACAGTTCGATGGCATTATAAATGGGGCTATTTTCGCCGTAACGGTTGAGTAATTCAAGGGCTTCGGGACGCTGTTCGATGACACCTTGAGCTAATGTACAGCCGTCACCTAAATCACTGTCGGCTTGCCAACCGCTGATAAAGGCATAACTCATCTCGACATACACAGGCAGATTGGCAGGGTTGGTGTCTGCGGTGATGGGATAGTCCGTGTTTAAGAGCAGAGCTACATCATTAATCCGTTCATCATTCAGGAAAGCATAGGTTAGCAGAAGTCGATAGATGATATAACTATTCAAATTTGTGGGTCCATCATTGAACCAATAACGTAGGTCTTCATTCTCTAGGGCATTAGTAGAGAGTGCGGCGGCATCTTCCATGTTGAGACGATTAAATTCTTTATCTGCTTGATGCACTATCTGGATACGATATCGTGGTGAATCCAGCTGGATGATGGACAGGACATAAATTTCTCCATTCCAATCGTAGATATGGACACCTGTTCGAAGTGGTCCAGTAGCGGATGTGCCACGACTGTCGAGCGAGACGACAATTTCAGCCACTTCATCTTCATCAATATCATTTAATGTCGGCACACTGAAGCTGTTAATTGTGCCTTCGATGAGATTGACAAAACGACCCAATTCACGATCCCAGCTAATCACTTGTGTCGAGAAGACACAAGCATCGGGGTCAGCACAATTTTGCACCGTGAACATTAATTCGCCACGAAAATCGTTATTCATGTCGCTTAACCAGAGGATTTGTGGCGGGTTTATCTGGTTGCTGATGGCTTGGAAACGGGTAATCATTTGACCATCGACACAGCCAAAGATGGCAAGCGTGCCAAGTTCACCAGGGGCGACATAACCGACAACAACTTCGGGTTGACCTTCACCTGTCATATCGACATCATTGCGGACGTAGCCGTTGTCTAAAACATCCCAGTCGTCAGCGAGTTGTTCTTCTAAATCGTCAATTGAACCACCGGACGATAGAAAGCGGGCAATGGCATCGGTGGCGAGGTTGACATCTGTTGGCAATTCATCGAGGAGGGCTTGTGGATTGTTAGGCGGGCAAGCATTGGTGTTGGGTGTTGGCGTCGGGCGGTTGGTTTGTGCGGCGACGGTGGCAGGGTTGGATAGACCGTCGGTGTCATCGAGTTGCAAAGGAGGGGGTGCGAGTTGTCCTGTCAAGCGATGACCGAGCGTCATGGTTGGGAAGGGAATATCCGTCGGAAGCAAATCCGTGGGTGGGGTTGGTTGACAGGCAACCATGAGTGATATGAAACAAGGTAGAATGAGTTGACGAATCATCTAACCAGTATAACGAAATCTAGGAAGTGAGAAAACGGTTGGATTATGTAATACTTGAGGCTAATGGTTGGTATGTTGGTTAGAAAAATGAAGCCTGATAAACAGGGAAAAACAGGGTTATTTGGGATATATTTGGGATAATTTGGGTTATATTATATTTACTTACCTTGATTAGGTTATAAAAAGGTTTAAATTTGCTAACGGATTTCTGTCAGAGTATGGGGAAATGCAGTGCTTTCAGATGAATACGGCACGGTCTCTATCCGTCCAGCCAGAGAAGCGGATGATGGATTGATTAAGCAGATGATTCGGGAGGCACGTCTCGACCCGACTTCGTTGAAATGGGCGAATTTTTTGATTGCCGAAGTTGATGGTGAAATGGTGGGTATCGGACAGGTCAAACCGTATCCGGGCTGTCGAGAGTTGGGAAGTTTGGTGGTGAAGCTTGGCTATCGTAAGTTAGGCATCGGTGGGATGTTGATTGATGCACTCGAAGCCCGAAGCGAGTATCCGATTTATCTGTTGTGTATGGATACAATGGAAGCCTATTATCAGCGATTTGGTTACGAGACGATTTCCTTTTGGCAAGCCCCTACCTTCTTAAAATTGAAGCTGATGATTCCACAAATGTTGCAGGTGTTTGGCTGGCGCGTATTGGTGATGCGGAAAGACACACCACCTAATCTTCCGCCAATTGTTGAATAACCTGCACGTCTTTGCGGAGATTGTTGGCGCGATACCAGAGACTTAAGCCGAATAAGATGAGTAAGCCAAAGGATACCGCAAGCGCGAGATAGAGAAACTCGGTGTTGTCTGAGGTGACAAAGAAGCCGAGTACCGTGGTGTTGAAGGCATTGCTCATCTCTGGTGCTTGTTCGATATCGCCTTGTGCGAATGTGAGATAGGTATGATTACCGAAGACCATTCCTAAGATGCTGATGGGTGTATCGTCTACGTTGAAGGTGAATTGCGCCCATTCACCGCTGGGTAGGTCGTGAACTGTCGTATCTTCGGGTTCGCTCTCGGCATCGAGTTGGGTGAATTGAGATAAGATTTCACGCATCGCAGGTGTCGGGTCTTCTTCACCATCTTCTTCATTGCGGAGGATGAGCATTTGCATATTGGAATCGGGACTGCTCTCGATGAAGCTGATGACATAGGTGAGGTTATCGCGGACTTGTCCCATTGCAGATATGGTCGTGACTTCATCGGGCTGAAAGACGCGGAGATTCCACGTTCCGTCAGCCAGATTGACACGTCCTTCATAGGTTGCAGTATCCACTTCAATGTCCGTTGCTTCTAAGACAGCGCGCTTAATTCCCACATCCACCTTATCTGTCTCGACTGCGATGGTTTGAATCTGGGCGGGAAAGTCGAGATAGACGAATTGGGCGAGGGTGTCCGTACTTTTCTCCTCCCAATTGTAGAGTTTTGGCACATTGAAATAGGGGTGTTGGACATACGAGACGGTATCCTCTTCAGTTTCCTCTTGTGCGATGACAGGGAAAATTATGACGAGACAGACAATGAGCCAAAAGGTGCTGTTTACGATTGATTTCATGCGTTTTTGTATCCACCCTGTGTCAAGACTTGGAGTTTGAGTTGTTCTACACGCTCAGTCATATTGGCGAGGCGTACGCGATACCAGATCAAGGTGATGGGCATCAAGGTCAACCAAAATATCAAACTTGGTACGATTGCGATGGCAACCCCGGTTGTCGCTTCAAAAGTCCCCTGTGCATTTTGTGGGCTTGCGCCAATGATGACTGGATGGATAGTATCTGGCACGATACGAATAATGAAGAGTGTAATCAACACCGTAGAGTATGCCAGTATGCCATATACAGACATAAACCTGCGACGACGCTCTGCATCTTCGATCCCAGCGCGGAGCATGAGATATGCCGCATAGGTTAGTACCATGATTGCCGCCGATGTGAGTCGTGCATCCCATGTCCACCATGTATTCCAAATCGGGCGCGCCCAAATGGAGCCAGTCAGTAGGTTAATCAGCGAAAAGACAAAACCGACCTCAACTCCAGCGACAGCGATTTTATCCCATTTGGCAGTGCGTGTGCGCAGATATTGAATGCCTGCTACAACAGTTACACCAAACGCCACAAATGCACCGAAGAAAGATGGCATATGCAGATAGAAGATGCGCTGGACATGCCCTTGCTGGATGTCGGTTCCAGCGACAAATAAGCCCAATATCAATACGCCAACAAAGCCTAAGCCGGTCAATAAGGTCAAGATTTTGAGGAGGCGTGGTACAGGTGGGTTGTCAATTTGGAGGTGGGTTGTTGATGGTGTGTCAATAGCTGTCATTGGTTACTCCTGTACAACTATAGAGAATATTAAAATCTTAGCATATCTACTAAAAAAAACCAGTTTGGACTTAGATTTTTGTAGATTTTATATCAGTTCTTAGTCATTAGCTTTTAGTTGTTAGCAATCATATTCCTTTCGACTTTTCACTTATTATGTCCTTTCTCTATTCCTCCAAGATGAAACGGTAGAAGAGCGTACAAAGCACAAGATAGATGACATCAACCACGCTGACGATTTGTATCCAAACAATCCAATCGCTAAAAGGATTTTCATTAATTATGCCGGTTGTAGCCCGAACAGCAACGATGAGTAAGGGCAAGGCAACGGGCAACATGGCGATGGGCAAGAGGGCTTCGCGGGCGCGGGTCTGGACAGCGAGTGTGGCTAAGAGTGTGCCGACAGTCGCAAAGCCTAGTGTCCCCAATAAGAGCGTAAGGATGACCCAGCCATCTAGC
>JANQRM010000188.1 GCA_028284565.1 Anaerolineae bacterium
GATCACGACAACTGCAACGAGAACCAAGATTAGTGCGTATTCGACTAAGCCTTGACCCTCTTCATTACGTGGTTGGTACAACATATGATTTCTCCTAAAGATTAACGATTATGACTTCAGCCACTTTATGTGACTGTTGACATCATAGCATAGATTTTCATCTTAACGCAAGCGAATTTTATAAATTTTTGTAAACGTAACGCCTTTTATTAGCAAAACCAGCACTTATTCATTAGATTCACCCGAAAAGGGCGGAATTCGGTACAAATGTTCGTTAAATTCATTGATTTTTGCCCGTAATTCGCCTTGTAACAGTTCAGGAAGGGTCAGCAATTGAGTGACTCGATACTGATCATTGAAGTTCATTGACTGTATTGTGACTGGTACATAGGTACTGTTTAGCTGTAACAATTGCGGATATTCCAACATTAAGTTGTGTTTCGCCCCTGCCAAAACCAAGTCCATACTCATCTTCCGACCATCTAGAGTTAAGGAAATGGACTTTCGTTTCGCTTCATCAAACCCCATACTTTCGGCGTTTTCATACACCTCATTCAGTAACTTTTGTCCCTCTTTCACCCATTCAACTACTTTAGGATAGGGTGATTCAGTGACGGTCTCATCGCGTAAAGTCATCTTTAACGCTGTAAAAAAAGCGTGAATATAACGTTGCATGTTTATCTTTCTGATTATGAATTGCCGATAATTGTTTGACTCATCTCAATCAAACTTGATAATGCTGGCGACAGCCATTTATCCCGATGCCAAAGTAACTGCGTATAGGTACATAGCGATTGACCCCACTCGATGGCGATTAACTGTTCCGTTGCCAATTCCTGTCGGACGGCAATTTCGGGTAGGACTGAGACCCCAATCCCTGCCATCACACATTGCTTAATTGCCTCCACACTATGGAATGTCATCGCCTCTTGTAGGTAAATTCCCTGCTGTGCCAAGCATTGCTCAAACTGCGTGCGATAACTACAACCATCTTCAGTGAGGATGAGTGATACGATTGCTAAGTCTTCAGCTGATACTTGCGGTTTATAGGCGAGATAATGTTCTGGCGACGCAACGAGTAACAATTGTTCTTCTGCAAGGATGTTCATCTCGATGGTTGCATCAGGCGGATAATGCTTCGCCAAGATAAAAGCGACATCTACCCGTCCTGCGTGAATATCACCAATGACACTTGTCCAATGCGACGGATAGAAGGTCAATTGAAGCTGAGGAAAACGTTGGCGAAACTCTCGCAACAAAGGAGGTAGGCGATATGCAGCAAGGGTTTCCGGTGTGCCAATCATGAGCTTGCCATTGGGATTTTCTGTATCCGCGAATTTATTTTGGGCTTCGTCGGATAAGGTCAGCAGTTGGTCAGCATAAATTAAGAGTTCACGTCCCGCATGAGTGAGTGTGATTGACTTGCCGAGTCGGTCAAATAGTTTGACATTCAATGATTCTTCTAGAACTTGGATTTGTGTTGTGATACTGGATTGTGCATAGCCTAAGCGATGAGCGGCTTGTGTAAAACTGCCTTGTTGTGCCACAGTCTGGAAGGTGCGTAATTGTCGAAGATTCATATCTACATGATAAAGGAAAGACACGAAAGGCGCATCCCTCTGGATACGCCTCTTCTCTATCTTGCTTAGCTATATCTCCCTAGACCACGACATTGACTTTGGGTTCTTGCCCGCCTCGTGCAGGGATGTAAATCACACGCTTGGGTTCGTCCCCATTCAATGCTCGTTTCACAGAATCCGTCGCTAGTGCTTGTTCTTTAGCAGTGTCTTCAGTGATGTCCACTGCGACTTGAATGGTTTCACGCGGCTTGCCATTGACCATGACAACTAAGGTTAGTTCATCTTCCTTCGCCTTTTCGGGATCGAATTCAGGGAAGTTTTGAACATGCACACTACCGCTATCGGCAAAACCCAATTGCTCCCACAGTTCCTCAGCGATATGGGGCGTAATCGAAGCCATCAAGCGTAAGTAGACACTCATGACGGCGTTCCACAATTCTCCACTGATCGCATTCGCTTTCAATGCACTGCGTAAGTCATTACGGAAGCCCATCAACGCCGCAATCGCTGTATTGAAGCTGAATTGATCGATACTACGGTCAACTTGAGCAATCGCTTGATGCAATTTCCGCTCGATGTCACGTTCTACATCAGTATCGCCAGCCGCATCTGGTGCGCCAGCTTGTGCTACATCCCAGATGTCATTTAACCAACGTACAACCCCCTTGATACCATTCGGATCCCATGGTCCACCCTTTTGCCAGTCGAAGGCAAACATCAGATAGGCTCGCACGGTATCTGCACCATACGCCTCGACTAGTTCATCAGGATTGACGACATTGCCCTTACTCTTGGACATACGTTGAATTTCCAGATGATGCTTCAGTTGATTGACGTTGTTCTCACCCTCAATTGCGGGGATGATCACCTCGGCGTTGTCTTTGGCTTCCACTATCGTCTGAGTACCTGCTGTACCTACTCGCAGGATATTTTCCGTGCGCCCCATGATTTCGCCAACAGCACCGTCGAAACCTCTAGGAATTTCATTCTGTTCGACGACTTCCACACGGTCAGCAAACAACTTATCGCCTACCCATTGCCCCGAACACACTACAAAATCACCGGGGCGTTCTGAACCCAAGACTTGTCCCTGACTACGGAACAGCAACATCGGCTCATCGAACAACCCATCAGGGTCACGTCCATGCGCTTTCATCGCTTGAATGGTGTCATCATAAACACCTATATCACGCATTGCTTTGGTAAAGAAGCGCGTATACAGCAGGTGCATCACGGCATGTTCTGAGCCGCCGGTGTAGACATCCACTGGCAACCAGTAGGCTGCTTCTTCTGGATCGAAAGGTGCGTATCCATTGTTTGGTGACAGATAGCGTAGTTGATACCATGAGGAACACATAAAGGTATCCATCGTATCGGTTTCGCGTGTCCGACCATTCCCAACTTTGAAGAAAGGTTCATGATAGGTCAAGGGACTGCGACCACTGGGCATGAAATCGACATCTTCTGGCAATTCAACGGGTAGCTTGTCGTCGTCCACCACATAAATAGTGCCATCTTCATCATATTCAATTGGAATCGGACTGCCCCAATAGCGTTGACGACTAATCAACCAATCGCGTATACGATAATTAATTGCCTCTTCACCAATGCCTTCCT
>JANQRM010000194.1 GCA_028284565.1 Anaerolineae bacterium
TCACCAATGGCGGAGGGCGCGATTTGGATCAAGTCCGTGCGTTGCAGTTCCCCGTCTTTACCGATGGCGCAGTCAGTTCGCATGGTTACATTCATATGCTTAATGTTCACATCCCCATTCGCGTTGGGGGCATGGTCGTCTATCCTGATGACTTGTTACATGGCGACTTGAATGGCATAACGGTTATTCCCAAGTCCATTGTCACAGAAGTTGCCGATCTTGCAGGTGAATTTGTCTCTGCAGAACAAATCATCCTCGATACGTTAAAACAAGAGCGAGTCTCGCCATCCCAATTGCGCGAAGCTATCCAAGAAGCCGATAATCAAGTCGACACCCTTCGCCAACGAGTATCACCATCAACTACAAACAACAAAGGATAACCCATGCGTGGACGTGACTTACGACAAGCACTACAACAAGGCAAACGAGTCTATGGCACAGCATTAGAGGGCTATGGACAACCTCGATGGGCGCGCTTTTTTGCGAAGATTGGCTTGGATTATGTCTTTTTAGACAGCGAACATACACCCCAAAATCGGGAGACCATTGCATGGGCAGTACAAGCCTATTCCGCTTACAATATCGCCCCCCTCGTACGTATTCCAGAAATCTCGGCTTCTCACGCGGCAATGGTGCTGGATGCAGGCGCACACGGTGTCATAGTCCCCTATGTCGAAACTGTGGAACAAGTCAAGGCGATGGTCGGTGCAGTGAAGTATCGTCCACTCAAAGGCAAGACCCTGCAACACGCGCTGGATACAGGCGAATTCCCCAATGAAGAAACGCGCGATTATCTCCAACAATTTAACCCCGATGCCTTCTTGGTCATCATGATTGAAAGCCCTATCGGTGTCGCCAATTTGCCCGATTTATTAGCTGTTGGTGGGGTTGATGCTGTCCTGATGGGGCCTCATGATCTATCCGTCTCCTACGGTGTTCCAGAAGCCTATGACCATCCCCGCTTTGAGCAAGCTGTCCAGACAGTCATCCAAACCTGTCGCGCCTATGACGTGGGGGTAGGCGTTCATTTCTTCGCTGGGACAATGGAACGGGCGATGCGCTGGATCAATTGGGGCAGTAACTTCATTTGTCAACGAGCAGATACCGTGTTTATCGCGCAAGGGTATCAGCAGGAACTCTCGATTATCCGTGAGCAGTTGGGCGATATGGAAACCCAATCAGTCGATTTAGATGCACAAATCGCCGCCGGACATGGTCAGTAGATATGCTGTACTGAAAAAATCTGCGCTCCGGAAAGTTGGCAGTATTGTCTCGCGGGATAAAGAACGCTTGCAATATTTAGAAGCCTTGCAATTGCTTCCCCACACTCCTGTTTCTGTGATACACATCGCCTCTTTTAGTGGACCGTTGCAACTCAACTGAACAAAGAGTATCGGATTGTAGGTCGCAGTCTTGCTGAATTAGCCTACATTCAATCTATTGAAAAACATATCATTGAATTCATTGGAATTCTGGTAATGGAAATGTCATTTGTCGAATTGACGGCATGTGGCATTATGGCAATACCACTGTCACAATGGACCGTTTTTCCAATACTGTTGCATTTATTGACACTGAAATTGCACATTCAAATCTCATTCCTACATCTGCTATTAGTAGGGAATCAAGTTGAACATTATTTAGAGATAATCTGATGAACGCGCGCTATTGAAATGTTGTAGTCTCGTGCGATTTCATAAAGTGTATCGCCTTGTTTGTAACGTTGACACATTTTCCGATTCCGGTCAGTTTGTTCAACTTTTTGATATTTGACCGGAGTAATAATCTTATTTTCATCAAGGCGTAAGAATTTTAGTAATATAAGAGAACTGATCTTGAGTGAGGGTAATGATATGTGTTGAAACCCCGTAGGGGCTATACGATTACCCACCCCTTTAATTGTTTGTGGTGGGTTTTTTGATTCAATGGTCTTGTCACTGTAGAGAGATGCACGCACCGTCATAAATCGGTCTGCTCATCGCTTCAAGCGAAAAGCAACGATACGATGGGTGTCGAGGTTAAAAACAATATAATTAATGATGTTCTGCGCTATTTTCTCAAAGTTTGAAGGGGCTAGGATAGGAGGTCCATTGGATGATGACTTTTATGCAAATGATATGGATAGTTGTTGAATACGACTAGTATAGCACGCATAGGTACTTCAATTAGAGCAATTTGGCGACGACTTTAGAGATTCAGGATGAAATTCCGGCTGGGAGTGTTCGAAAATTTGGGATTTATGATTAAGTTGTTGTTATTTCAATTATTGGAACTTAGATGAGGACATTTACCATGCCGTCAATTGAAAGTTTGGGTTATCCGCTAGCTTATAAAGCAGAATACAATAACGAATGGTCACAAGAATTAACTGATGATCGCGTATCCATGCGGACTACAGTGCGAGCCTTTGAAGGGATGCAAAAGGAAGCCCTTGACTATTATGCACCTTCGAAAACGGTGTGCCGGATGGTTTCGGATGAAGGTCCCTATCTGAATGGAACTCATCTTGCGCCGTTTCCGTTAGCCGATTACACGGCTGGCATGGCTTCTCGTTGGTGGCTGAAGTTTTGAAATATGCCAAAGCGCAAAATATCGGCTTGAATTGGTGCAAGATAACTTTTATACGATGGAAGGGTCTGCATTGTGTGGTGACATGACAGGCGGCTGTCTCCCTGCAGAACTTTTGTTGAAACTAGACTCCGATGTTGATTAAGCGACTATTCACGCTATCGTGAATAAAGCGACTCGCTCATCTCCACCACAAGCTAATATGCGAAATGCGTTCCAAAACGTTTTCTCTTTAACCCATAATGCTGAGCAAGTTGAAGTAACCTGAGTAAACTCATCGTCGCATCCCCACCAAGACTTACTTCAATATTTTGATATGGCTGTTCCTCAAGACAAACACCACCGTGAAGACCTTCTAAATAAACTGGAATCTGCTGAAACAGTATTCAATGCAGAAGGTGATGCAGGGAGTAGTCTTAAGAGCGAACAAAAGCGGACGTTGCGTGTACGGGGGATTGTGACGCAATGTGAGGATGGTTTGTTGCAATGAAAATTCAATTGTTTAAGCCGATAGGTAGTACCTTCCTAATGTTATGTGACATTGAGACTGGTGAAATGAAAAATGCTGTTGCACCGTCAGCATTAGCTTTTCTCTCGGCTGGTATTGGTTTTTTTTATGACTCAAACTGGACATTATGCCACAATTGTCAAGCAGAAGTTGCATGGATATTGGATTGTACATGACAATGCTTTTACAGTTGAGGGAGGAGTTGCCGACGCTTCGCAAATGGATACACGTTTGTTTGTTGAGATAGATGAAAGTGTCGAAGCGATTCATAAACTCCTGATATGAGTAAACAACCTGTTTCCTCCACGCTGCGATACGCTTAGAGCGTCCGAGTGAGGTGACTGTGCAAGTGAATAGCAGAGTTAATCTTGATGGCTCAATCCGGCTTTATTCAAACCAATCGAATCACTACCTACTATCAGACTATAGGCGACTTCAAATCAGGTATTCCGCTTGAATTCATCAGGGCACTAAGAACCGACCTTCATATTTGGGATGCTGTGCTTCCACATTTTGATGGTGTGCCAACGCTTCGGTATGATACAAGAGGACATGGGTTATCAGATGCAGAAGGTGATGCATAATGTTTGTCACTTTTTACAGATGATTTAGTCGGTATTCTCGATATGTTTTCAACTGAACTGGCGATTCTAATTGGTATGTCGATTGGTGGCATGATTGCTATGAGCACAACCATTGAGTATCCAGGACCGGTTACGGCACTCGTCTAATCTGCTACAGTCACGAAGCTTGGCACTGTGGAGTATTGGAATGAACGTACCCAAAAGGTGCGATCCTTGGGTTTAAGTGGCATGGCAGGCACGATTTTGTCGCGTTGGTTTGCACCGAAATATGTGGATCAAAACCCCGTTGCTTATCGTGGTTATTTTAGTATGCCAAGCCATGATTCAAGAGCATGAACTTGCAACAAGGTCAGGGCAAATGGAATGGTTGACCTTACCTCAAATGGCAACATATACTGCATCTGCTCTCAATCACACTCATTTTTTGAGTGAAAATCTGGTTGTGAATGTCCAACAAATGCGAAACAATATCAGAGTATCCAATGGTTTGATACTTGCAGAAGTCCTTGATTTAGCCTTAGCATCCCAACTCGGACGTACCCACCATCGAAGCAAGTCATCAAAAGTTGTGTGCCTATAGTTTTGGCAGAAGGTCGCCATCTTGTGGATGTTGTCCGCGAACAAGTCGATGTGGCGTTAGAATGGGATTCATTCAAAGACGAAACACACTACCTGGGAGCGACACAAACCTTTATTGATACGATTTTACAAACAGTTGAAAGTCGAAAGCTATGACAGAAGTTGTAATCGTGAGTGCGGTACGAACTCCAATTGGGAAGATTCGTGGCGCATTATCCGCAGTCCGCCCTGATGATATGGCAGGTATCGTCATTCAAGACGCCGTGACTCGTGCTGGAATTGACCCTGCGAGTATTGAAGAAGTCTATATGGGCTGTGCCAATCAAGCCGGAGAAGATAATCGTAATGTCGCGCGCATGGGACTACTTCTCGCTGGTTTGCCAGAGCATGTTGCTGGCGTGACGGTTAATCGTCTCTGCGCCAGTGGTTTGAATGCTGTTAATCAAGCGGCGAGGGCGATTAAAGCAGGTGAAGGTGATGTCTTTGTCGCAGGCGGTGTGGAAAGTATGACCCGTGCCCCCTATTCCATCCCCAAAAACCCGAATGCCTTTGGACCCTCTGGCAACATCACAGGTTGGGATACCACGCTTGGCTGGCGGTATCCCAATCCCAAATTGAAAGAACTCTTCCCCCTAGAAGCCATGGGCGAAACAGCTGAAAATATCGTTGAGATGAGTTGTGCAGGCAACATCAAAGGCGGAGAAATCAGTCGGGAAGCACAAGATCGTTTCGCCCTTCAAAGCCAAGAACGCGCCATCCATGCGATAAACAAAGGCTACTTCAAGCGTGAAACCATTCCGGTAAGAATTCCACAACGTAAATCTGACCCCATTATTGTCGATACTGATGAGCATCCTTTTTACCGACAAACTGGTACGGGATATGAAGTTGCGACTTCATTGGAAAAATTAGGAACATTGCCCACTATTTTCCGCGAGGGTGGAACCGTCACAGCCGGCAATTCAAGTGGACTCAATGATGGAGCTTGCGCCTTAGTCTTAATGTCTGCCGAAAAAGCGAAAACGCTACGCATTCGACCCCTTGCGCGTTGGATGGGCAGTGCCGCCACAGGAGTCGACCCGCGCGTGATGGGCTTGGGTCCTGTAGAGGCAACCCGCAAAGTGTTGAAACGGCAACAATTGACCATTGCGGATATTGACCTTGCCGAAC
>JANQRM010000206.1 GCA_028284565.1 Anaerolineae bacterium
TGGTGACATTGCTGAGCATGATAATTGGTTTTGACCGTGAACGTCATGAACGGACCGCTGGCTTGCGTACTCATATGCTTGTTGGGGTGGGAGCATTTCTGTTTACGATTTTTTCTCAATTTGGCTTTGCAAGTGGTGATCCTTCTCGTGTGGCTTCTAATGTTGTGACTGGAATCGGCTTTTTAGGTGCTGGAACCATTATCCGTCATCGAGGCAACATCTATGGACTGACAACAGCGGCAAGTATCTGGGTCACGGCGGCAGTAGGAATGGCAGTGGGAATTGGTGCGTGGTTTATTGCGATTATCTCGACTATCTTAATCTGGTTTATCTTGGCAGTCTTGAGGCGAGTAGAACCCCTTAGGGAAGAACATCGAGAGGAGACAAATATCCCCTCTCTTGAAGATATATAATGTTAGACTGTGAATTCACCGTTTTTATAGAATAATTCGCCATCTGCGAGAATTTCACTGTTCTCGCGCATGTCACAAATCATGTCCCAATGAACGACACTTTTATTCTTACTTCCGGTTTCGGGGTAGCCCATACCGATTGCCATGTGAATTGTCCCACCGATTTTCTCATCATAGAGAATACTGCCTGTGAATTGTTGGATGCCGAAATTCGTCCCAATGGCAAATTCGCCAAGATAACGTGAGCCTTCATCTGTGTCGAGTTGCGCTTGAAGGAGTTCGTCATTTTGTTCCGCAGAAGCCTCAACGACCTTGCCTTCCTCAAATTTCAGTTCAATACCTGCGACAGCGCGACCACCGACGATAGATGGATAGTCAAAACGTACCCAGCCATTCACAGAGTCCTCGATAGGACCTGTGAAAATCTCACCACTGGGCATATTCTTATGTCCATCACTGTTGATGAAGGTGCGTCCATCGATTGAAAGCGTCAAATCGACATTGGGACCTTGGCAACGGACTTCTTTTTTCCCCGCCAGCCAATTGACTTTGTGCTGTTGCATCTCGCTGATTTTTTGCCATTCAGCTACGGGGTCATCTTTATCGCAGAAACAAGCTCCATAGACAAAATCTTCATATTCTTCGAGACTCATGTTGGCTTCTTGTGCGCCACCTTCTGTCGGGAAGCGTGTCCCCACCCATTTGAATTCATTGCGAGCAGAACGTTCTAAGCGTGTTTTGAGCAAAGGACCTTGAGCTGTGCGGTACTGTTGCATTCGCTTACCCGGAATATTGGTCATTGCGCGAGTATTCTCTGGGGCAAGGGCGCGGATATACACATCGGCTTCTTCAACATACAACTTCATTGAGGGATCAACCCAATTCATTTGCTCGTCGCTGGCTTCTCGTAAGAAGGTTCTCAGCATTGCCTCATCACTCAGCATTAGTGTGGGGTGACCACCTGCTTCTAGCACTTGGATATACACTTGGCGAAGCAAGGGAAGCGCACCAACATCCCCCAAGATTCCAACCCATTCCCCCGGTTGAACTTCAGTTGAATAATTCACCAATAAATTCGCCAGACGTTGCAACCGAATGTCGCTCATCACTTGCTCCTAAACTACAAACTCGCCATTTTGATAAAATAATTCGTCATCGACACAAATCTCGATAGCTTCAGTATTTTCCAAAAACAGTAAAAAGAGCGCAAATTCAATGCGCCCTTGATGATGATTCCAGAACCTAAACCAACTCTTGGACTTTGCTCAACGCGGCGAGGAAATTCACTTCATTTCCAATGACAGGCACGTATTCGGTATGTTGTACAACGTTGTTCTGGTCTAGGACAAATACAGCTCGTTGGCAGACACGCCAATCTGTATCGTGTACACCGTAATCGTCCGCAAATATCATATCCTTATAGGTGCTAAGGGTTTCTGTATTTTCGATACCTTCATTCCCACAGTAGCGTTTGAGTGCAAAAGGCGTATCGGCACTTACCGTCAAGACAGCCACTTTATCGCCAAAATTAGCGGCTTCCTCATTGAACCGATGGGTTTGTGCGGAGCAAACTCCAGTGTCAATTGAGGGAATGACACTCAGAACCTTTACTTTCCCATCGTAGTCAGACAATGTTTTGGAAATAAAATTTGTAGCAACCAAAGTAAAATCAGGGGCTTGTTGCCCAACTTCTAGCATTTCACCTTGTACATGATGTTCGTTATCGCCAACTTTCATACCCGGACGTGCCATAGGGTGTCTCCTTATTCATGAAAGAACCTGTTAAGATAGTGGTTACTGAGAAGAAATGTCTCTCGCCTAGATTATTAGCATGAAATCGCACTGGAAACAACAATCAATTCACTAAACCGAAAGGATAATCATGTCTCGAAATCGTATCATCATTGCTATTGTTCTTGTCATTGTTGGGGTCATTGTCACCTCTCCACTATGGACACCCTATTTCCGGGAGGATGTTGTGGATGAAGCCTTCCCCGGGCTTACAGATGCTCAACGCGATGGAATCCGCGAGATGCCAGAGGAACAACGCGATACACTCATTGCAATGGTCGATGAAAATGCAGAGATGGCAGAAGACACTGCTGTATCACAACTCGAAGACCCAGTTACTGTTCCAGAAGATGAACAAGCAATGCCAGAAAACATGCCTGATGAACCTGTTATTCTGGGAATGGGATCATTCGTGGAGATTGATGTGGTTCATAGTGCAGAAGGTTCAGCAACATTCTATGAGGTAGACGGTGAAACGGTTGTCCGCTTTGAAGATTTCCGTTCAACTAATGGACCGCAATTGCATGTTTATTTGTCAAAAGACCCGATGCCCACACTGCTGGGTGGAATTGGTGAAGGTGCGATTGATTTAGGTCCATTAAAAGGGAATGTCGGGAATCAGAATTACTTCGTGCCAGAAGATGTCGATATTTCAGAGTACAACAGCGTTGTAATTTACTGTGTGCCTTTCAATGTGGTCTTTAGTTATGCAACCTATAACGATACCGTCGGATAAAGAAATTAATCTAGCCCACCATATCGCCATTCGCCGTTGACCATTGTGGCAATCACTTGCACCTTGAGCAATTGGGATGGTGATATGGTAAATAGATCTTGGTCCAGCACAACCAAATCTGCCAAGTAGTCTTTTGATATACGCCCCAAGCGGTCTTCCATATTTGCGGCATAGGCAGGTCCGGTAGTAAAGCCAGCAATGGCTTCCTCTAACGTGATTTTTGCGTCGGGATACCAACCATCTGGTGACGGTGAACCATCCGCACGTTGGCGGGTTACGGCGGCATGAATTCCTTTTAGCGGGTCGAAGGGGTCAATCGGTGCATCCGAACCAAACGCAACCACAACACCTTGATCGAGTTGCACACGTGGATTGTAGGCAAATTTAGAACGTTCTCCCCAATAAGCGTCTGCCATTTCATAATCTGATGTCGCGTGGATGGGTTGCATGGACGCAATAATATTAAGTTTAGCAAGCCGATGTAAATCGTTTGAGTGAACAATTTGAACATGCTCAATACGATGACGATGAGTATCCGACAATTCGCCGTGCGAGAGTTCATCTTGTCGTATCGATTCAAATACATCAAGAACATCATGCACAGCACGGTCACCAATGGCGTGAACGGTGGAAGGTAATCCAGCGTGACTTGCCGTACTTACAAGGTCAAGTATTTCTTCTTTGTCAAGAACAGCAATCCCATAATTGTCTGGTTCACCTTTATAAGGTTCGACCATAAGAGCTGTTCTTTGACCTAATGCACCATCTGCAAAGAGCTTCAAGCCACCAAAGCGAATCCAATCATCTCCATAGCCACCGCGAATGCCGAGTTCTAGGGCGTGTGGCAACCAATCCTTGTTGATTTGCTTTAGTACACGGATTTCAAGGTCGCCCCATTCGCGTAAGAGTTGCAATGCTTTGAAACAAGATGGATTGTCGAAGTCATGAATTCCCGTCAATCCCTGTGATAAAGCTAAGCGTTGTGCTTCCAGCATCATATCTGCCAGATGTGTTGTATCTGGCTCAGGAACTTGTGAAGCCACCAAACCAATCGCTGTTTCAAACAATAATCCTGTTGGTTCGCCCGAATCATCTCGGACAATTCTTCCGCCTTCTGGGTCGGGTGTATCGGCAGTGATCCCGCATTGTTTTAAGGCAACACTATTTACCCAAGCCGCATGACCACTTTTGGCTTGGAGGATCATGGGATGTTGGTTTGTGATGGGGTCTAAATCTGCTTTCGAGGGAAAGGCTTTATTATCCCACAAATCTTGCAACCAACCACGACCTTGTACCCATTGATTGACTCCCGTTTCATTCACACGTTGACGAACTCGTTCTATGGCTTCTTGTTTACTTGGGACTTCAAACAAATCAACTGTGTGAAGTGAACGCGACACCCACTCCCAATGGATATGAGCATCCGTTAAGCCGGGAATCACAGTCTTACCGTCTAAATTATCTTTCTGGGTATGAGCATTGGCTAGTGGCAGAATGTTATCATCTGAGCCAATCGCAACAATACGCCCGTAACTGATGGCAATCGCAGAAACTTGTGAACGTTGAGGGTCTTGCGTGAAAATTTTGCCGTTAAATAAGATGCGATCAATCATTTTTATGATTTTTCAGAATGGCATCAATCGTTGCTTCGATTTCTTCAGGACGTGGCGCACTATCTAAACCAAATCGAGATACCGAATAGGATGCCAAATGCCCTGCAACTTTAGAAGCAAGATAAATGTTACCATCTAAACGCTCTAAACACGAAAAGAGAGAGGCAGCAAATACATCCCCTGCTCCTGTTAAATCAGAAACATCGACTTCTAGCGCGTCATAATGATATTCTTCGCCCGCATGATAATAGTTGCCACCATTTCGCCCATTGGTGACAACTAAATTTTTCGCTACGGCGCGGAATTCAGCTTTGAGTTCTGGGGCATGAGCAACATCTTCTTCACTAAACACTACAAGGTCAACAGATTTAATAATATCTTCGTTAAACCAGCGTTTGAAACCAATACGACCATCCGCATCCCAACGACGCATCCAGCCTTGAGGAGTTATCATCACGGTTGCATCAGGAAATTTATAGGCGATTTCGGGGTCAACTTCATCGGTCAATGGCGCGAGATGGACGTATTTAGCAGATAACCAACCCACTGGAATATCCTCGTACGACAGTTCACTTGCACGTTCACGAAGGTATTGAATCCGACCCTCTGGTGTGTAAATATTTTCATAGGTTGCTGATTCTTCTGCGGACTTAATCATCAAGTCAGCATAAGGCAACAATCCCTTAAGGATACCTTCATCAGGGCGTGCGCTGGTTAAGACACCAACGCGATGTCCAAAAGCATGAGCAACTATCGCAGAATAGGAAACAGTTCCACCTAAAACTCGCTGATCATCAACTAAATCCGCTGTCGCATGACCTATCAGCAAGTAATCGATTGTAGACATCGTGGTTAAACTGGAACGATAGTGACTTTACGCGACTTCCCATCACCAACACTGCGGGTTGTGACATCGTTTCTGTCTCGTAAAGTAAGATGAATAATCCGCCGTTCATTGGGAGGCATGGGTTCTAGGGTCATGGTTCTCCCCTGTTCACTGGCACGATCTGCCATACGCTTTGCCAACCCTCGCAAACGTTCAGAACGACCCGCTTTATAACCATCCACATCGACAATGATGTTTGCTCGACGTTCTAATTCACGACTGGCAATGAGACGAACAATGTATTGAAGAGATGATAGTGTATCGCCACGTCGTCCAATTAAGCGACGCATATTTTTGCCCGTGACATTGAGAATCCAATGTGTTTCTTCTTGATTGCCCATTGGCTCTGCACGAAGAATCGCAATATGGGTATCAAATTCCATATGGTCAAGGATTTCGTAAAGGATTTTGCGACTGACTAAGGCATCTTCGTCGGCTTCTTCATCTTCGACTTCGCGTGAAAATGGGATCCCAGCTTCATCATCGTCGTCATCATCATACGTGGGAATATTAAGTTCAGGTTCTTCTTCTGTTTCATTTCGCCGTCCGCCAATCATCACAAGGCGAACTCGAGCTTCTTTAGAGCCAAGACCAAACAGTCCGCGTGCTGGCTCTTCCAAAATCTCGACCATCACATCACCGGGTTTAGCATTTAATTGCTTTAAACCTGCTTCAATTGCATCTTCAACAGACGCACCAGTAATTTCAATTGTTTCCATTATAATTCCTTCTCGTGTGCCATCTCCCGTCAGGTTAAGATTTACGGGCTGATTTCGCTGTTTTTTTCGTTACTTGGCTTTCGTCTAACGTGATAGTTTCTTTGGCTTCCTCTGGTTGATTCCGGAAGAAGATTTTATCCATCAATACTTTTCCTTGAGGGTGGTATTGGATGATTCCAACCAAGTTCGAGGTGATAAAATAAATTGATAAACCAACCGAAAAACTTAGTGAAAAGAAACCAAACATCAAGGGCATAATAGTTCCCATGGATTGAGTCATCGCTTGTGCTTGACTCGCAGGCTTTTTCTCTTCTTCTTTCTCTTTTTTCTTGGGTGCATTCGTATTGGTAATCTCGATACCACTGTCTTCTTTTTTGTTATTTCGTGTCATCGCCATGGTATAGCGTGATTGAATCCAAGATGTGACTAGAACCAATAATGGAATAACCAACGCGAAGGTGGGATTTTCTGTTGGCGGGAGCGTTAAATCAATGCCGAGCCATGTGTTTTGCAGAGGAATCAAGCCATCTAAGCCAGGTATCATCAAACGTTGAGAGACATCCACCAATTCAAAAGGACTCGATGCCAAAGCGAAGTTAATTGCTTGATAAAACCCAATCAAAATCGGGAACTGAAGCAACATGGGTAAACAACCACCTAATGGATTGACCCCATACTCCTTGTAAAGTTGCATCTGTGCTTGGGAAAGTTTCTCGCGGTCATTTTTGTACTTTTCCTTCAGCTTTTCCAGTTCAGGCTGAAGTTCTTGCATTTTCTTGCTGGATTCTTGAGATTTCGCAAACAATGGATAAGTCATCATCCGAATTACAATTGTCAAGACAACAATTGCCAGTACAATGTCCTGCCCAACAATAGAATAGAAGAGCGTGAGGACGGTTACAAAAGGGTTAAGGATTAAATCCCACATATTTAGTCGTTACTCCTTGAAGTCCGCTAACGTGAATACGTCCAAGCGGCTCCTCCATTGATTCTAAAGGCAACCATCAGCTTGCCACGATCCATCGTGCTAACAATTAGTAGGGGTTCGCTAATTTCGAGCGTGTCACTTGGCTCAAGATAGAGAATTTCAGAGAGGATTTCAGGTCGCCCCTCAATCTCTTGTGAAAAGATAGTCGAACCATCACGAGCATCAAGCCAATAGACAACTCCCTCTCGTCCAGCTACAACCAGTCTATTTTCTGAAATTAAAACAGGTGAAGGGCGAATCCCTCGCTCAGCAGTGTGAACTGCCCAAACCTCAGACAAGTTATTGGCTGTATCAAGCGCAAATACGTACCCATCTAAATCTGCTGTATAGAGAATACCCTCTTCGTCAATGACAGGTGTATTCCAGACCCAGTTATTTGTTTGATACTCTGCATTGATAGAACCATCACTCGCAGATATTTCAAAGACTTTGTGAGCAAAACTTCCAACATAGAGTCTACCATCGATATGAAGCGGAGCAACAGCAATCCCACCCTCTAAATCCGTTTGCCAGATGATTCTTCCATTTTCCGCATTCACTGCATAAAGGAAATGATCGAGGGAGCCAAAGTAAAGCACATCATCCACTAGAAGCGGAGTCGCCCACACACCATTAGCCGTTTCAACACGCCATACTTCTTGAAGCGACTCTTTATCTATCGCAATAAGGTCTTTGACTTCTAAGCCGATATAGAAGAAATCGTCTGTTTCTAAGATGTTAGTAACAGAATGTCCAGCGAGAGGTTCCGCTGAAGCATCGCGGAAAGTCGATACATCATCGACTATCGCGGTAGGCAAATCGACTTCCAATAGACGGTTATTGTAAACCGGAAAACGAACTGTATCGTCATCGACGAGTAACGGTTTGGCGAAGAATTGTGCGCCTTCATATTGATTACCATCAAGAACCCAAATTCTAGTGTTCCCATCTTCATCGCGGCGAACTTCGCCATCCGCATTCAATAACCGAACATTCGCGCCATTTGCGGGATCAACCAAGCCAATGTGTTCAGTAAATGATATAACAATGCTTTCTTCGCCATTTAAGACTAGAGTGTCCGTAGCGGGCCAACTCACACCAAGGCGCGCGCCAACACAGCCACTTAAGATGACTGCCAACAACCCTATCCATAAGAGAAGGCGAGATCGTTTCATCGTATGCTTCTTTTTCAAGTTTACTCCTTCGGAGGTACAGGGTCATAACCACCGGGATTCATAGGATGACAGCGTCCTATCCGCTTTATCCCCATCCATGTCCCCTTGACTGTCCCATAAGTATCGATCGCTTCATATGTATATTGAGAGCACGTGGGTTCAAAACGACAAGCAGACGGAAAAACAGGAGAGATAAACCGTTGATAGAAGCGTATACACGTCTTAAAAAGCCACTTCATTTACTTTCTTCCTCAAACCACAAATCCGCCAGTTTGAATTGATTCTGCAAGGTGTTTTGTATTTCTACGAAAGAATGTTTCGTGAGTTGCAACCTTGCAATCACAATAATGTCATATCCTTGCCGTAATTTCGCATGCAGTATGCGGATTGCTTCACGTAATTGACGCTTAATTAGATTGCGCTTGGCTGCTTTTCCCAAACGTCTTTGCACAATAAACCCATAGCGATTATGAGTTAAACAATTAGGTGCAAAACTCAATTGGAACATGGGGTGCTTCAATATGATGCCCTCTGCACGTAGTCGAGCAAAATCGCCTTGGTTTCGCAAACGCAATTGTCGCTTCATCTTTAATGTTAGGAAGCGTTCCAATTCACCTTTTTGACATGCTTTGGTTGCACCGTCAATTGATGCCGTCCCTTTGCCCGACGTGCTTTCAGGACACGCCGTCCACCTTTTGTATGCATCCGCTGACGAAAGCCATGAACCCGCTTACGACGACGGACTTTAGGCTGATAAGTTCGTTTGGTAGACATGATTTCCTCTTACCACTAATTGGTGAAAACACAGACAAACAGTATAGCCGACAAGGTATAGAGGGTCAATACACGCTTGCCAAGTAACCCTTATATCCTTTATAATCTCCGTTTGTAAAAAATACATCTAAAGCTGATTTAATCTTTATTTAGATTAGCCAAAATCTCTTACTAAGTCCTTAAATTATCTCAATGCAATAGGAGGCAGACCACTTTGTTGCCAAGCCAACAATGGGCGAAAAAATTCACCGTAACTGAACACAATATTGAATTCCTCACCAATCTCCTCTTAGAGCGTGAAGCTCCTATGACAACTCAGGAGTTAGCGACGGCACTCATTCAACATCAACTGGATTCCGAACAGTCCGATTTAGAGGAACAGTATGAAGATGCTACACTTTATGTTCCGTCTGAATCATATGGAGTAGGACAACGTTTGATGTTCTCTCAGATGGATTATGCAACTGCTACAATTATAAAAACACGTGTCGGTGAAAACTCGGGTGAATATGGCGCCTTTAAAGTGATTTCAGTGGAGTTTGATGATGACACGAATAATATCGACGGTAGCTATCGAGAATTTGCGACTGAATTTACAACAGAACATTACCTAAATGATCCTACAAAGAATTCAGTTCCCGTTACTGAAACTGCCCATCTTGAACCCAGTGACATCCTTAGGCAAGCAAAATCCATCATTCTTAAGACACTTCACTTACGTCTACAAGACCATCCAGCTCTAATATCTGTTGCAGATTATTGGTTTGTTAAAGACCTTATGATCGAGATTGATATCGGTCCGCTGCATCTTGCTGAAGCAGTTTTGGATATGCACGGTGGAGGTCCGTTAACCACACACCAAATTCTCAGTGAAATTGGAGAATTGGGTGATGCGGCAAAGTCATTACAGGTCTTTTCGTTTATTCATGCAATGAATGACGATGACCGCTTTGATGAGGTGGGACCAGAAGGAGAAATCTTGTGGTTTCTGAAACGTCTTGAACCGGATACGGTTAAAGCTAAGCCCGAAATCCTAGTGTATGAAACCATCGAATATGACCGGAACATGCTCACAGAAGAGATGCTGGCACTAGAACGTGAAATCAACGATGAACTCTCGCCGCTAGCTGAACCCAGTGACGAAATAGAGCGAGAAAGCACCAACGTTACCCTTCTATATCCGCATCGTCGAGCAGGCACACTTCCACTCACCCCTGAGTTACTTCAAATGCTACCTTGGGCAACGACCCCACGTATTGCCATTACTCTTGTGGATGGCGAAGATGGGCAACTGTACTCCGGTTGGATTGTACATGATTATCTTTATCTATTCGGTCTATCTGAATTCTATAACAAACATCACTTACCTGTTGGAACACATCTAAACATCCGTTTTGGTGATGAACTTGATCATTATGTCGTCAGTTTCAATGGGTATCGTCCACGTACAGAATGGATACGATTAGCAAGCGCACAAAATGATCGCTTGCATTTTGAAGATAAGAAGCGGGCAATTGGAGCAAGCTATGATGATCTGATCATTGTTGGAGTCGATAACTTACCAGAAATCGACAGATTAACTCAACAACCGCCAAAACAACAAAAAAGTCTTTTGTCCATCATCAAATCACTTCTCCCAGAACTTGGAAAATTGAGTCCTCAGCGCACAGTTCATTTAAAAACACTATACAGTGCTGTCAATATTTTGAAACGGTGTCCGCCGGGTCCTATTTTCGCAACGTTAATTGCCAATCCAGACTTTGAGGATGTTGGTGGGCACTATTGGAAACTGAGTGAATAAGTCAGAAAGCACGAAATATGACTCCCGGAAAACCGAGTAAACTCCTTAAACCCACGCTCGACACGCTCTTCCATATTGATTACA
>JANQRM010000207.1 GCA_028284565.1 Anaerolineae bacterium
TTACCAAGTTGAATGGGATAAGGAGAGTTTTGACGGAGATAAGTGGCGATTTCTCTACCGATTTCGGGACAAGATGAGCCACAAAAAACGCGCATCTCGCCGAAGGGCTTGTGGTTGGGGATGGTCGCAACTTGCTCTTGCTCTGCTGTTTCTTCGGTTGTATTGGCGATCATTTTGTTTGGCTGTCCTTCATCCATCATGCGGGGCGACTTCACTTAGGATTCTATCCACAGCTTGCTGGGGCGCAAGTTCTCTGGCGTGGATTTGTTTGATGATACCAGCGAATACCTCTTTTGGTAGAGTGTCTAAGGTATTTCTTAACAAAGCATCCTGTAAACGGCTCGTCAATTCAAGTGCAATCGTCTGTTGCTCAAAGAGATGTTGCTCATCACTACTCAAATAATGTGCGCGATGTTGTTCTAGGGCAGATAACAGGTCGTCAATGCCAGCATCTTCGGTAGCTGTGGTTTGGATGATGGGGGATATCCACAGATTTGACTCCTCAGTTTCATTCAATGTGTCATGATAGATTGGCATCATCTGCCCATGATGTGAAATCAGTTGCAGACGTGAAAGGGGATGTCCCAATTCCAACATGGCTTTGAGCGCACGGACAGTCTGTACTGCACCGGGGCGGTCTGCTTTGTTGACAACTAGAATATCCGCAATTTCGAGGATGCCCGCTTTTATCGCTTGCACATCATCGCCTAAACCGGGGGCTTCGATGACGAGAGTGGTTTGTGCCATACGGACGATATCGACCTCGCTTTGCCCTGCACCGACAGTCTCGACGATGATGATATCAAAGCCAGCAGAGTCCATGACTCGTACCAAATCGCGCGTGGCTTTGGCTAATCCCCCCAGACTCCCGCGTGTCGCCATACTGCGAATGAACACGCCTTTATCGCCAGATAAATCGCGCATCCGAATGCGGTCACCCAATATCGCACCCCCTGAAAAAGGGCTGGTGGGGTCTACAGCCAAGATAGCAACCGTTTTGCCTTGCTGACGGAAGGCTTTGGTCAGTGCATTGACGAGGGAGCTTTTGCCTGTACCGGGTGCGCCAGTGACTCCGAGTATCCACGCCTTTCCTGTATGAGGGAAGAGTTCAGCAAGTAAGTCATTGGCTGTGGGTTCTTCATTTTCGATATGGGTGAGGGCGCGCGCCAAACTTCGGCGATTGCCTGAAAGGACTTGCTCAACGAGTGAGTCCATTAATCATCCTGTGGATTCACGATGTTGTGGATGTGTTCAATAATGGCTTGCGTACTAGTACCGGGTCCGAATACGCCAGAAATACCCATTTCTTCTAAGGTGACTTTGTCATCATCTGGGACAATCCCGCCCACCAACAAGTGGACATCGGCTAAGTCATTTTCATTCATGACTTCACGGATACGGGGGACAAGCGTCATATGCGCGCCACTGAGAATGCTTAAGCCGACGACATCAACATCTTCTTGCAAGGCGGCTTCGGCAATCATTTCGGGCGTTTGGCGTAATCCCGTATAAATCACCTCCATCCCTGCATCGCGCAAGGCACGGGCAATCACCTTTGCGCCTCGGTCATGTCCATCTAAGCCGGGTTTGGCGATGAGAACTCTGGGAACCCGTTGTGCCATGAAATTGTCCTTCTGCTTGTCCAAATCATCAAAATCTGTCCAAAGTATAGCAAAATTCGCTCAGGCAATACAAAAAACAAACAAAATTTTATCCCTCGAAAGCATTCCTGTGATAAAATAACAGTACGGTTAGAAAAGTTTTCTCTTGAGGTTAGTGCATGAGCGCAAAACCGATTGCCTCGGTTCGTGAACCTGATTGGCTGACATTGACAGATATTGATACTCCGCCTCGTACCCTCTGGTATCGAATTACGGTATTGGCAGTGGGTGCGACGGTGATTTTAGGGGTGGTGTATATCCTGCTAGCAATGACGTGGCTCAGTCGTCCGTTTTTTGGGGCGATGGTGTCACATACGATGGTGGTCAATCAAGGTCAGACAGTGGGCAGTGAGGTATGGAACGGGGTGTCTGCAGGGCTTTTGCCCAATGATTCGATAGTGGAAATTAATGGCACGCCTTTGAGCAGTTCTTCCACTGACTTCGTTAGCGCGCGCAATGGATTCAATAATTTGCTGATGGGACTGGCTGTCGGCGACAAGGTCGAAGTGACGATTGAGCGTTCTGCCGAATTTGGTGATTTGAAGATGACAGGTTGTGAATCCAGCGATGGACAAACGGCAACCTGCACCTTTGGCTATGAATTACAGTCATTGCCCTTTGTCGATATAATTGCCTATTTTGCTTTTCCCTTTGTCTCGGGTGTGATAGTTTTGGCAATTGCCATTGCGATTCTATATTATCGCCCCGACCAACAGAATGCTTTACTAGGCGCATGGGTGTCCTTGTCGATTTCCATTTTCTTGATGGGGATTTTTGATGTCGGCACGTCACATTTATTGTCACCCGTCTGGCTCGTCGGCACGGCGATAGCGGGTGGCTTATTGGTCACCTTTGGAATGCTCTTCCCTAAACCATTGTCGATTACCTACCATCAACCCGTGATTTCATTTGT
This sequence comes from Anaerolineae bacterium, assembly GCA_028284565.1. Next base: position 2,575 of record JANQRM010000207.1, read on the forward strand.
TCCGCTGGTGGTAAGTGGGGTTGTCGTGGCGATTGCTGTTTATAGTTACTTCACCGTGGAAGATGCGCGTAACTTTGGCTTAGGCAATACGTTAGCAGGACTGTCGCTTGTTGTCGGATTGCTGGGGCTATTTGCCTTGCAACTCTTTGTGCAACGGATGAGCGCGACGACATTGACTCGTCGTGACCAAAGTAACACCGTTGTCATCGGAACAGCCCTTACCTTAATTCCCGCATTGGCATGGCTGCTGGTTCGCACTCTCGCCAACTTCGACAATTCACTGGCGATTCCTATTAGCGTTGAATCGACTACGCCTTTCTTTGTCTTGGTCGTGCTGGCGATTGGCTATAGTATTTTGCAATATCGCAACTTTGATACAGACCGCGTGATTAGTCAGAGCATCACCTATGCGATCATGGCAGGGATGTTGGTTGTGGGGTACTTCTTGCTCATCACAGGAGCGACCTTTGTTACCCAAGATGCGGTGAATGCCTCCAACCCGATTATCATTGTAGTGATTACATTTCTCGTGGCGGTCTTGTTCATTCCAATCCGAACCAACCTCCAACGACGTATCGACCAAATCTATTTCCGTGAACGGCGCAACTATCAGCAATATGTTGAACAATTTAGTCAAAAGCTAACCTCGCTTGTCGAATTTGATGAGATTGTAGGCGAGTTCCAAGATGTGATTCAAGAGGCTGTGAATCCAGACCGCTTGTATGTCTTCCTCTTTCAACCAGAACGTGATGATTATGCAACCTTAGGGGAATTCAATACCTCAACAGACATTCGCTTTGAAGAAGAAAGTCAGTTGGTGGGCTTGTTGTCGCAACTCGATGAACCCCTTGTTTTGAATCAAGGGAGCGCGTGGGATGAAGCCCTTCGTATAGATCAGACACGCCTGAGTATCTTGTGTCCGCATTTGATCATTCCGCTTGCTGGAACCGACCATCTGAATGGGTTTGTCATCATTGGGCGACCCAAAGCGCAACGTAGCACCTTCTCTTATGAGGAAATGCGCTTCGTCAATAACATGATTAGCCAGCTTGGGATTGCGATTGCCCGCGCGCAAGTCGTGGACTCGCTCGAAAAACGTGTACGCGAATTGAACGTGTTGAGTCAAGTTGGTCAGGCGGTCAACTTCGTGATTGAGTTCGACGACCTGCTGGAATTGATTAGCGCACAAACCAATCGTCTGGTTCCCGCCCCCTATTTTTATATTGCACTGTACGAAGAACGGTCTGAACAACTTTATTTCGCGTTCATGCAAGAAGATGAAGAACGCTATAAAGACAAAGAAGATGTACGCTGGGATATGGGGACCGACCTCTATAGCCAAGTCATTCGGAGCAATGCCCGTGTTGAGGTAGATAACTTCACCGAAGAAATGCGTTCTCGTAAAGTCAGCTTACCCTTTGAAACGGCTGATTTGAAGGCATGGATTGGGCTTCCCTTAATTGCTGGGACACGGACGTTGGGTGTGATGGCGTTAGGTCGCGTGAAATATGGTGAAGAATTCACAAGCGACCAAGCCAAAATCCTTGATGATATTGCGGCACTCGCGGCGACGTCGATTGATAAAGCCAATCTCTTCCGTGAGACTAACCGCCGTGCGAGACAATTGGCAGTGCTGAATGATATTAGCCGTCAGCTAGTGGCAACCGAGTTGGATGTAGAACCGCTATTGGAAATCATCACGTCCAGCGCGACAGAAATTTTGACAGCAGAAGCTGGCTCACTCTTGCTGAGAGCTGATGATAATCCTGAACAACTGGAATTCCGTGTGGTCATCGGTGGTGCAGGTGAAGAACTTGTTGGTAGTCGGCTCGACTCTGGTCAAGGGATTGTCGGACAAGTGGCTTTATCTGGTCAACATGCTATTGAAAACGATGCCGCCCATAACCCGCAACATCACGAAGTCGATGATGAATTCCACACTTATACCATCCTCGCTGTGCCACTTGTAGCGAAGGAAGATGTTATCGGTGTACTGGAAGTGATAAATAAGATTGATGGCACATACTTCGTGGATGAAGATGCCGAATTGCTCTCGACATTTGCTCGACAAGCTGCTATTGCGATTGAGAATGCACGCCTCTTCGAGATGACGGATTTGCAATTGGCACAACGAGTGCGTGAACTCGAAATCTTAGAACAGATTGATAATCGTCTAAATCGGACACTCCATTTGGATGAGGTTGCCCAGATTACGATTGACGCGGCGATTGAGAACTGCAAGGCGCAAGCCGGTGTCTTAGGCATGATTAACTTAGCCGTTAGCCCACCCGTGATGGACATTGTTGCCTCAGTTGGCTATGGTCATGAAGAGATGACTCTCATCAATGGCAAACTAGCATGGCGACTGGATGAAGGGATTGTTGCTCGCGTGATGCGGACGCGCTCAGCAGACCTTGCGGCAGATGTCTCGATTGACCGTGATTATATATCGGGATTGGAAAATGCCATCAGTCAAATCACGATTCCGATGTTATCAGGCGATGAGATTAATGCCATTTTAGTGTTGGAAACGAATGAGGCTCCCGCCTTCACCTTGTCGGATTGGGGTTTTACCCAACGGCTAGCCGAACATGCGAGTATCGCAATTGCTAATGCCCAACTCTATGACGAACTGACCCGTGCGAATGAAACGCAAAGTGAATTCATGGGTTTCGCCGCGCATGAACTCAAAACACCGCTAGCATCTATCAAGGGCTATTCGGAAGTCATGTTGTCCGGTATGACGGGTGACGTGAATGAACAACAACAAAATTTCCTCGATACCATTCGTTCGAACGCTACACGGATGGATACCATCATTACGGATTTGCGTGACTTTGCGAAATTGAAGGCTCAACAATTGCGGATTGAACCTGCGCCGATTAGCTTCCGCCATGTAATTGTGGAGACATTACGCCCCTTATATCAATTATTCGATGAGAAGAATCAATCTGTCGTCAACAACGTTGCGGAAGATTTACCTGCAATTAATGGTGATCAAATCCGCTTGATTCAGGTTTGCACGAACTTGTTAACGAATGCCCACAAATATAGCCCGGAAGAAACGGCGATTACAATCAATGCTGAGTCCATACGAAATTATGTCGGGCGCAAAGGAGTCCGTTTCGGTAATGTTCTCAAAGTGTCGATACAAGATGAAGGTATCGGGATGAGCGAAGAAGACATCGCGCGCTTGTTCAATGAGAACTACTTCCGTAGTGAGAACGAATTAGCACAAGAACAATCCGGGACCGGCTTGGGCATGATGATTACGCAAGGGATTGTGCAAGGGCATGGTGGCGAAATCTGGGTAGAAAGTACGCTCGGTGAAGGCTCAACCTTCTGCTTTGTTGTGCCGCTAGCTGATGAACAAGTCCAAGCTCAACCCGAACCGGAAACAGAATTGGCATCGGACTAGTACGCGGACTGAGTGCTAAGTTCTGAGGACTAAGTACACTAGATTTCCCGAGTCTTGTTTAAGCATTAAAGTTGAAAGAATTAGCGAATCACACAGGAAGTGTAATTTTGTAGTTGTAGTATCTACGCGCAATACGTATCTCTACCATAAAAATTTTGTAGATATTTGCTAAATATGCCTTGTACTTGCAATATGAAATAAGAAAATTCTGACCATCTGCCCTCGGAATCTGTGATCTAATATTGAATCAAAAACGCCTCTCCGATTGTGGAAGGGCGTTTGTCGTTGTCTTTTAGGCTTTAGATATGGGGAGTGAGCTTACTCAAGATTTTGTCTTTGGGCTTGAAGCCAGTGATGCGCTCGACCGCCTCACCATCCTTGAACAGAATCAAGGTTGGAATACCCATTACGCCATATTGCATCAGAACTTCTTGGTTTTCATCAGCATCGACTTTGGCGACACGGATTTGACCATCATATTCTTCTGCAATTTCGTCCACAATCGGGGCGATCATTTTACAAGGACCACACCATTCCGCCCAGAAATCGACCAACACGGGAGTGCTGGAGTCGAGTACCTCGGTTTGGAATTCGGCTTTATTGACTTCGAGAGTCTTATCACTCATTGGTTTTCTCCTATCGTCAGACAATGTTAGTCATCCAAAATGGGTGCAAATTACCCGGCAGAATGACCTTGCATAAACTAGACACGCTAAAGCAACCCCATCTTACCCCGAAACTTTGTAAAAATCTGCAATATTTTCGCCGTCTTAACAGATTTGACGCACCCTATCTCCCGTGCTAGCATGACAGGATATTGAACTTAGGTTATTAGGATACATGAGCGATAACGCTACCTTACCCGAACTCACACGCAGACAGGAAGACGTACTGTCCTATGTGATTACTGCCTATACCGAATCTGCAGAACCCGTCGGCTCAAAACATTTGGTAGAGAAGTTCGATTTAAGTGTGAGTTCTGCCACAGTGCGTAATGAGATGGCACGCTTAGAAGAGATGGGCTATATCATCGCCCCACATACCTCCGCTGGACGGATTCCCACCACACGCGGGTATCGCTATTTTGTGAAACGGCTCATCAACAGCTCCGATTTGACCCAATCGGAACAAGTGCATATCAATGAACGTTTTGCACGTCTGAGTGATGGCATCGAACAGTGGATGCGCCAAGCCGCCACGATTCTGGCTAGGACTTCTGAATCCGCATCCTTGGTGACTCCGCCCGTCTCACAAGTGAGTCGCTTTAAGCATATTGAACTCATTGCGATTGAAGGTCGCTTGGTATTGATGGTCTTGGTCTTACAAGGTGGCAGTGTGCATCAACGAATGCTGACCCTTGCCGATGCACTCACCCAAGACAAACTCAGTGATGTGGCGATTCGTGTCAATGATCTCTACAGCAATCTCAACGCCAACCAAGTCCGCATGAAGAATACTTCCCTCACCGTTTTAGAAGATGAAATAACCGACCTCATTATCGAAGTGATGGAAACCGCCGATAACAATCAGGTGCGGTATATTTATCGAGATGGCTTGAGCAAAATTATCAATCGCTTTTCCGATGGAGATGGCGCACAACAAGCCCTACGTGTCTTTGAAGAACGTGCTTTTTTGAACATGCTCATCACTGAGATTTTTGATACGGCAGAAGCCATTGAGAACGATGTCCAAGTCTTAATTGGGGGGGGTGGACGTTGGGATGAGATTAGTGGCTTGAGCATGGTACTCAGTCGCTATGGTGTGCCGGGTAAGTTGAGTGGTGCGGTTGGTGTACTCGGTCCCACACACATTAATTATGGTCGGGCGATTAGCAGTGTTCGCTATGTCTCCAACCTGATGACAGAGATGCTTGGTAGTCTCTACCAAGAAAACATCGTGCCAGACCACGAAAACAAACAAGATAACGCGTAAATCTTCATTTTTCTTCTGATTTGCTAATACAATTCTATCAAACATCCATTACACTATGCCCTTGAACCTTAATCATGCGTTTCGCGCGCAAGCTGATACGATGAAATACATAAACCAACTAAGGAGACGCAAAACGGTGGACAAGGAACAACCTGTGGCTGAAGAAGAAGTCATGGAAGAAGAAATTATAGAATCAGTAGATGAACAAGAGGCGGTTGAAGACGATGCAACCCCATCTCCTGATGTGGACTCGGCTGAGGAAGTTGACGAATTGGAACGATTACGACAAGAAGTTCAAATGAATATGGATCGCTGGCAACGCTCAGTTGCAGAGTTCCAAAATTATAAAAAACGGACAGACCGCGAATTGACTGAACGCTATCAACATGCGGTGCAAGATACCCTCAAAGATTTATTACCCATTGTGGATGACTTTGAGCGCGCCTTTGAAAATATCCCAGACGATATTCAAGACCATCCGTGGATGAGTGGTGTCAGCATGATTCAGCGTAAGTTCGACAAATTGCTCGAACAGCACGAGATTGAATCTGTTGATCCGACTGGTGAATTATTTGATCCCAATCTACATGAAGCGGTAGGGACGGATGACAGCGATGATGTCGAAAGCGGGTATGTGACGGTCACCTTGCAAAAGGGTTTTAAGCGGGGTGATAAGGTCTTGCGTCCAGCATTGGTGCGCGTTGCGAATTAATTTGATTATCAACACTGAATATTCACGTCGAGAAAAGTGAGGAGTAGGAACGATTATGGGACGTATCATTGGCATTGACTTAGGGACAACCAATTCCGTTGTGGCTGTGATGGAAGGGGGCGAACCGACTGTCATCCCTTCATCGGAGGGTAACAATACCATTCCATCTGTGGTGGCACTCAACCCCAAAACGGGAGAACGCTTGGTGGGCAAAGTGGCGCGTAACCAAGCTGTCGTCAATCCACAAAACACCATTTTTTCCATCAAACGCTTTATGGGTCGTCGCTTCGATGATAAAGAAGTTCAAGACGGCATGAGTCGGATGCCTTATGAGGTACTGAAAGCACCCAATGGGGATGTCCGCGTGAAGATGGGCGACAAGGATTATAGCCCGCCAGAAATCTCAGCTATGATTCTGCAAAAACTCAAAGCCGATGCCGAAGCCTACTTAGGCGCGACAGTCACTCAAGCTGTCATTACCGTTCCTGCTTATTTTAATGATACACAACGTCAAGCGACCAAAGATGCCGGTAAAATCGCTGGCTTAGAAGTCCTACGGATTATCAACGAGCCAACCGCTTCTAGCTTGGCTTATGGACTTGGCGATAACAAAGATGGCACTATTGCGGTCTATGACTTGGGTGGTGGGACATTCGATGTCTCCATCCTCGAAGTGGCTGATGGCGTGTTTGAAGTGAAAAGCACCAATGGCGATACCTACCTAGGTGGCGACAACTTCGATGAACGCATCATTGACTGGCTAGCGGAAGAATTCAAGAAAGAAAATGGCATTGATCTGCGCGAAGACCGCCAAGCTCTCCAACGCCTCAAAGAAGCCGCCGAAAAAGCCAAGATTGAACTTTCCACCACACTTAATGCCGATATTAACTTGCCCTTCATCACAGCCGATGCGAGTGGTCCCAAACACTTGAACGTCTCTCTCAGTCGTGCAAAATTGGAAAGTCTGGTTGATGATTTAGTCCAAGCGTCCATCAAGCCCTGCCAACAAGCTCTTGATGATGCCGGTTTATCGACAGGTGAGATTTCGGCTGTCTTACTGGTTGGCGGGATGACACGCATGCCAGCGATTCAGGAGGCTGTCCAAAAATTCTTCGGCAAAGAACCCAGCAAAGGTGTGAACCCCGATGAAGTCGTCGCACTCGGCGCAGCTATTCAAGCGGGCGTTTTGGGCGGTGATGTCAAAGATATTCTCCTACTCGATGTCACACCGTTGACATTGGGCGTGGAAACCTTGGGCGGTGTCGCAACGCCCATGATTGACCGTAACACAACCATTCCGACGCGCAAATCTCAAGTCTACTCAACAGCCGCTGACAACCAAACCCAAGTCCAAATTCATGTCGTACAAGGTGAACGTCCGATGGCGAACGACAACAAATCACTCGGACAATTCATTCTCGATGGTATTCCGCCAGCTCCACGCGGTGTTCCACAGGTCGAAGTCACCTTTGACATTGATGCGAATGGGATTCTCAATGTCAGTGCCGTCGATAAAGCCAGTGGGCGTGAGCAAAAAATCACGATTACGGCAGGCAGTGGTCTCTCCGATGACGAAGTGGATCGTATGGTGAAAGAAGCGGAACAATTCGCTAGCCAAGATGCTGAACGCAAAGAAGCTGCTGAGGTCAGCAACCAAGCCGAAAGCACCATCTTCCAAGCAGAGAAACTTCTCCGTGACTATGCAGACAAGTTACCAGATGATGCCAAGTCACAAACGGAAGAGAAAATCCAAGCGGTGCGTACTGCCCAAGAAGGTGGCGATAATACAGCTATCAAAGCCGCTACCGAAGCACTCGCGCAATATCTGCAAACACTTGGCGCACAGATGTATGAATCGGCGGATGCAGATGCTGGCGGAACCGGTACAGAAGGGGATGCCAGTAATGGGGA
>JANQRM010000281.1 GCA_028284565.1 Anaerolineae bacterium
GTATCCAAGTGTATGAAGTGCGGGCGGATAGTAGTGGTTATCTTGCTGTGAATGTGCCTCTTGAAGATTTACCTGCTTGTGACCCAGCACCGACTGAGAATCAATTGTTGGCGAGTAGCGCGGATGGACAGTTCAGCATTTGGTTGCTGACGACCTGCGAGTATCAGGTGAACATGGGACCCGATGCAGATGGTAAGGTGCATGTGGTCATTTGGCGGGGTGTGCCAGCTATCAAAGAGAGTATCGTGTTCTCCGATTTCAATGTGTTTGACATTTTGGATGGGTGAACCAATTGTGATGTCGGAAATTAATGCCTCGCTCTTGCTACCCAGCTTGGCACGGGGATGCCGTGTTGACCGAGCAACATATTCAGCTGTGAGGCGTGTCCATGCACATGACGCATATTGTACATCAGCAATTCGAGATAACTGCACTCGCCCCAGCCAAAGCGACAGCGTTGCTTTGCCTTGTCGTCCGTCAATGACTCAATCTTTGTCTGACATTTCTGGCGACCATACTTGAGATAGGTCTGCACTTCCTCTTTGGTATAGGTGGGATCGGGGGGTGGTGCGTGCATGTCCATCTCGATGAGGGTGAAGGGTTGCGGTGGAGCAAAGCCCTCCTCTGTCCCTGTGAGGTAAAGGTCAAGCCAGAACAGGGTGTGATAGGCGACATACCAAAATTGGGAGAATTCGGGGTAAGTATCGGGTGTTTGCCATAAAGATGCTGTCCATAGCTCTCCGGGGCAGGCTTCGATACTGATGTCGAGAAAATCAATTGCCGCGCCGAACTGTTGCCAGAGACTTGTTTTTATGGTTGTGTTCATATGCTTTTCCGCCTTCCAAACGATGATGATTATCCATCGAAAGTACTGGTAGATGCTATTCAATCTTTTATAGTCTTATTGCCCAAGTGTTCTATCATGATTCAGCCTCCAAAGCGTTGTATGTGTAGGCGGTGGCGTTGGGCGTATTTCTCATCCTGCTTAGTTCACCATGGCATTCCACAAATGTCTAGAATTCCATGTTGCGGTACGACATGACGACCATTTAGAATCATGGTTTCATTAAGCGTAAATTTCACTTTTTCAGACCGCTCCGCAATTATTAAATCTCCTTCGAAGACCCTCCAGTCCAATCGCTGATAGTAACTCAGCAACTCTTTTCGACAAAAAAGCACAGAAAAATCAACTTTAAATTGATCAACTAGAAACTTGGCAGCTTGTGTTAACCCGCCACTCGCATATCCCCTACCCCGTGCTGACGGGTGAGTCTTTACGCTCCCAATCCCACCCATCAAAACAGATCTGCCATTTAATGTTGCTTGTCTTGTGAGTGCGCCAATATAGGAGACAAGATTGTCGTCGTTATCCCAGATCAATACACTCCATGTTTTCTCTGCCCATGCTATCGGGCGTACTGGAACATCTGCCATTCCGTCTGGAGGATAGACAGCTTTTCTTAGCGTATTAACAGCCTGTGTTTGATCTGAGGTGAGATCATTTTTTGGGAGGATTACAATCTGCATGGGAAACCCTTTTGTTGAGCTGAAACGATTGATAAACCTTCTCTAGTTGAGCCATTTTCCCCCCAGCCGTTGCATATGCAGGCGGTAGAGTTGGGCGTATTGTTCATGGGTGTTTAATCGTCGTCAGTCGATTTCTCGTTTTGCAAACGATCCGCTTCATCCAGCAATTTCTTAGCTTCTTCATCCCATATTGGTCCACCATAGTACAAATGATTTGCTAACTGTCGTAGGTTTTTTTCACTTCGTTCTAGCTCAACTAAACGTCGCAGTAGAATGATTTTGGTCGTTGTAGGTAACCAGTCAGCAACATCAATTTTTAGTGCCTCTTCCAACGGCTCTGTTTCGGTTTCTGCTACAATTGAATAGATTAAATCTCTGTCAAGTTCTTTGAAACTTCGTTCATCTTCATCATCAACTTCGTCATAATCCTCTATTCCAATGATGTTCATTGTCTTATACGCAGGTATACCTGTGTCGCTATTTACATATTGCTTTAATATTTTGATGACTAGTTCACGAATCATTATCATCTCTCATGGTAAAGACTAAACATATCTGTTCAGTTTTGGAATAACCCATTGACAAAACTTCCATATCGTTTTCTTATCCTCCCAGCCGTTGCATGTGCAGGTGGTAGAGTTGGGCGTATTGTCCGCGCGGGTGTTGGAGGAGTTCGTCGTGCGTGCCGGCTTCAACAATCTGCCCATTATGTAAGACCAAGATGCGGTCTGCCATGCTGACGGTGCTGAAGCGGTGGGAGATAAGGAGCGTGGTGCGTCCTTCCGCGAGTTTGGCAAAGCGAGAAAAGACGGTGTGTTCCGTGCGTGCGTCAAGATTGGCGGTGGGTTCATCCAAGATGAGATAGGTCGCATCACGGGCCAGGGCGCGGGCGATTGCCAATTGTTGCCACTGTCCGCCGGATGGAACATGCTTGCCGAAGCGTCGTCCCAAGAAGGTGTCGTAACCATCGGGCATGGACTCAATCATAGTGTGGATTTCGAGTTCGCGGGCGAGGGCTTCCACTTTGTCGGGCTGGTTGAGGTATTCAGAAGAATTGCCATAGGCGATATTATCCGCGACGGTGGCTTCGTAGCGTCCGAATTCCTGCAAGATGACGGCGATATGATGGTAGAGTGTGCGGTGTGGGATGAGCTCCAAGGGTGTGTCATCCAACCAAATGGAACCGCTATCGGGGGCATAGATACGCGCGAGTAACTTAACGATGGTAGATTTGCCTACGCCGTTTTCCCCAACGATGGCGACGGTCTCACCGGGTTCAATGACGAAGCTGACGTTGGAAAGCGTGGGTTCAGAATTATCAGGATAGGTGAAGGTGACATCTCGGAATTCGATGCGACCTATTAAGTTGAATTGAGTATCCGACGGTGATTCTGTATCGTCGGTTGGGATGTCGAGGTAGGTGCGGAGATTGGCAACATGCAGAGAGCGTTCTAATGCCAAGCCAAGTTGTGCGACGACACTCTCTGCGGTGCTACTCAAGCGCGCGATTGCCCCGCCAAGAATCGCCACATCG
>JANQRM010000234.1 GCA_028284565.1 Anaerolineae bacterium
CGCCAAATTCGAGCCAATACTCGCGCCGACAATCGAAATGGAGAGTTCTTGCACGGCTTCTTGTTCACGCAACCAATAAATCCACAGTTGCACATCATCAATCGCTAAGTCCCAATCGCGGTTTCCGCCACTATCGCCATGTCCGCGTAAATCTACATTCAGTACCACATAGCCTGATTCGACGAGGGTCTGGAGTATCGGCTCATAGGCAGACCGATTGCTGTTGAACATATGCATCAACAACACGGCGGGCAGTTCCAAATCGTCCGCGCCTGCTGGTACATAATAGTCACCAATCAGCGTCGTGCCGTCATCTGCAATCAAATCGACAGTTTCAAAGGGAATCTCCTCCTGCGCCGTACTGGTAAAGGTGAGAGTCAATAAACTAAGCAGTAATAAAATCCATTTCCGCATGAGCAATCGCTTTCCTTATTTTGTGGTTGCTGTGCTTCATTGTACCTAACTTCATTAAATCCATATAAATCCTATTCTATCGATTCGGGTGGCTTAGACTGTCGGTTTGAACCAAATTCCCGAAGTAGGACATTCCAAATCGCCAAAAAGATTTCATCATCGGAACAATCAGTCTGTTCGCAAATTCTATCAAAGATGTCCTCTGGAATATCAAAGCGCATCCGAAGCATTTTCAGCGATCTTGGGTCAGCGTTGAAATCAGTAAAACTATGCGATTGCCAGCTTTCATCCTGTTGATGAAGGCAGGCGAAATGTTCAAAGACTGTTTCGAGATAGTGACGCGATTTGGGATGACAACATAGCCCATAATCTGCATTGAATATCGCGTAAAAAGAACAACCGCCACATTGCCGAGAGCCAAAATAGAGAGCTTGGACGTCGGGTTCGTCTTCCCAATTCCGCTTATACCGCTTTTCACTCTCAGGATTTGAGAAGCCTCGTGTGATGATTTGATTCGTGTTCATGTCTATCTCCATTGAGTTTCAACTCACTATACAACAAGTTCATTTCTCTTTGCGCCTTTGAGGGCTTTGCGTTGAATTCAGTTGCTTTTCGTAAAGTTGGAGTCTTGTAATAATTCCAAAATCTTAAGGCACATCACAGGAATATGCCGTACACTGGAAAAGGTAGCAAGCCAACATAGATGGGGAAACTCCATGTCCTTTCTTTCCAAACGCATTGATGACCAAAAGAAAAAAGAAGCAGAACGTCGCGCCAATGAAGAAGCCTACCTCAAGGGCTTTGCCGACGAAGAAGATGTCGCGCATCTCTTTGAAGATGAAGGCGAGGAGGGCGCAGTCGAAGAAGCGGTTGCACCACCAGTAGAAGCCGTAGCCGAAGCTCCCAAGCAAATGAAAAAGCTTTCAAAGCGAAAAAAAGGAGACATTCGCCAAGTTGACCCCAACAAAGTCACGCCAGATACACCCACTCCCTTCCAAATCGGTGCCGGTACGACGAAGATTATCGTCAACGAGGTCACTCCCGAAGGTGCATGGGTATTAGATACCGGCTATGTCGTTCCACCTAAGCATCGCACCAATCACAAAGTCTGGAAACTCCGCAAACAACTCCGCTCCAAATTGCTGGCATTCCCCGATGAAGCAGACCGTTGGGAACGCAACGACCAAGAAAAAATCGACTTGCTCACAGAACGCCTCGAAACGGTTCTACAAAAGATGCAGGTCAATCTCTCCCAAGATGAATACGATCAATTGCGCTTGGGCTTGCTCGATGACTTACTCGGCTTCGGTGCGATACAGACCTTTATCGAAGACAAAAGTTATTCCGAAATCATGGTCAATGGACCCGATGTCGTCTTTGCAGAATACAAGGGCAAGCTGACGGAAACCGACCTCGTCTTTGATGATGAAGAACACGCCTATTGGACAGCCCAACGCATTGTCCGCCCCCTCAGTCGCACGATTGACCGTGAAAATCCCATGGTGGATGCACGTCTGCCCGATGGCTCGCGTGTACATATCGTGACCACACCTTCAGCCCTACAAGGCACGACCATTACCATTCGGAAGTTTCCAGAAAAACGCCTCACAGTGCAAGACTTAATTAACTTCAAGTCCTTCACCGAACAAGTTGCAGAATTCTTTGAGGCATCCGTAGTCTCACGCTTAAATGTGGTGGTCTCTGGCGGGACAGGTTCGGGGAAGACGACTCTGCTCAACGTCCTTAGTTCTTTCATTCCAGAAGATGAACGCATCATCACTGTCGAAGACTCGGCTGAATTGCAATTGTCTCAACGCCATGTGGTTCGCTTAGAGACTGCGCCTGCACTACCCGGCACAGAAGATGTCGGCAAGCTGACCATCCGTGACCTTGTGAAGGGGACTCTGCGGATGCGCCCAGACCGTATTGTTGTGGGTGAGGTACGCAGTGGTGAAGCCCTCGATATGCTCCAAGCAATGAACACCGGACACGATGGCTCCCTGACCACCGTTCATGCTAATAGCCCACGCGATGCCGTGGCACGGCTGGAAACACTCGTCTTGATGTCGGGCATGGACTTACCCATTGAAGTCGTCCGCGCCCAAATTGCATCGGCAATTGATTTGTTTGTGCAACAAGCTCGCCTCAAAGATGGCAGTCGTAAAGTTGTCCAAATCACGGAGATGCAAGGTATGGAAGGGGAACGAGTCACACTCCAAGACATCTTCCTTTACACCACCCCTGACCATCGCGGACGAGGTTACTCCCATGAAGGTGGCGGAACACTCGAAGCAACAGGCTTCCCACCGCGTTTCTTGGATACCTTCCGTCAATATGGCTTCAACTTGCCACCCAGCATCTTCGGCTCTGCCGCCGGACGCTTTGGATAGAATCACAAAAGAAATATCTTTATGTAGGGGCGTACAGCTGTACGCCCTTGTGTTGATAGAAACACGCTACACGCCCGCACACAGCTCCACCACCAAGCCCGCACTCCAACCATACTTGGCATCCATCAACTCTTTGATATCCGCTTCTAACTCCGCATCTACTTCGGTGGGGATTAAACGTCCCACCCCCTCAAATTGATGCTCCCCAACCCGCACCTGAATCGCCGGATTGCGCTGGATATTCTGCACCCAATGCGCGCAGGTCAACTTCTCCGAGACGAGGTAATAACACTCGCCCACCTGCACAAACCAGATTTCGATTTCATGCGGATTGCCACTCTTCCAACCAATCGTCGTCAGATACAGATACTGTTCTTCACTCGTCATGATTAATCTCGCATCTTCACAATCACCTTCCCCATCGCCCGCCGTTCCATCAACTCCGCAATCGCATCCCCGGCTTGTTCCATCGGATACACCTTCGAGACATGCGGTTTCAACTTGCCTTCTGCATACCAGCCCAACAAGGTCTGGAACGAGTTCATGATGACAGCAGGATTCTGTATCGTATACGCCCCCCAGAATGTCCCTACGAGCGAGATATTCTTCAACAAAGCAAGGTTAATGGGATATTCGGGGATGTCGCCACTCGCAAAGCCAATCACGATATAACGTCCTTCCCATGCCACCCGACGCACCGCCTTGTGGAACATCTCGCCACCCACGGGGTCATAGACCATATCCACGCCACGCCCATTCGTGATTTCTTTAACCCTAGCACTCAGGTCATCTTCCGTGTATTGAATCACATGGTCTGCACCATACGTTTGCGTGAGAGCCAGCTTCTCCGGTGTACTTGCCGCCGCAATCACCGTCGCCCCTGTCAACTTGCCGATTTCAACAGCCGTCAGTCCCACGCCACCCGCCGCACCCAGCACAAGTAACGTTTCCCCCGCTTGCAATTTCCCGCGATAATGCAACGCCACATGCGATGTGCCATACACCAACGGAAAGCCCGCCCCATGTTCATAGGACATATTCGGCGGTAACGGCATCACCATCACGGCAGGCACGACCACTTCTTCTGCAAAGCCCCCATATTGCAAGATGCTCATCACTCGTTGACCCACCTGCACATTCTCTACACCCTCACCGACTTCGATAACTTCACCCGCGACTTCCAAACCCGGACTAAAGGGGAAGGGTGGCTTCAACTGATATAAGCCCTGTATCATCAGCACATCCGGGAAGTTGACTCCACAGGCATGAACGGCAATCTTGACCTCGCCCCCTTTAACGGATGGACTCTCAACCTCTTCAATCACGAGGGTATCGGGCAGTCCAAAGGCTTTACACAACACCGCTTTCATACACAGACCTTTCACACAAATCCAGATAATGCCCCCGATTATAGTCCGCCGACAACGCCAACTCCAAACGATACCTGTACGGCTTGCCTATCCCAGTCCGCCTCGACTTGGAAAGAATTCTGTTTAGGCGTATAGTAAGGTTAGGGAATTAGCACGTCAGCAGGTCAGCATTTCAGCCATTAGCATTACCTGAAAATCTCACTCCTGATAGCTGACAGCTGAACGCTGATTGCTTCTATCGAATGGTGATTCGTGGCACGACTCCGTGAAATAACAACGATGCTACGATAGTAACAAGTTAAGGAACGAAGTAGGAATGCGACGACAGTGGTTATGGCTTTTGGGATTGTTGGGGATATGGTTGATAGTCTTGCCCACGATGGCACAGACCGAACCGCGCGATTACGAAATTGTCAGTGTCACGAGTGCCTTCTCGGATGACGAGACGACCTTCACCCTGCAACTGACGATTCAGAACAACGGAGGACAGGCACAGCGCGAGGCAGACATTGCCATCATCTCCCTCACCGACGACAGCCGTGTGATTGCAGAAGACACCCTGCGCGCGCTCGAAGAAGACGAATCCATCACCGTCCAATTTTCCTTTGATACCATCGACTTCCCGCCTGCCAGCACACAGGACTTACAAATCGAAGTCGGGCTGGATTTCTATGAACTCGTTGGCACACAAATCGCCGAAGATAACGTCGCGCAAATTAGCATCCAAATCCCACAGAATGTCAATCCACCGCCCGATAGACCCGATAACACAGGTGACGAGACCAACACCCCCCAATCCACCGAACCTGCATCCGATATCGTCATTCCCTTTGTCGGCACACGCATCGACTTCGCAGACAACGGCATCATTGTCGATGGTCAATTGGTCGAAACGGGACAAATCGCAGTGGCAGTCGGCGTATTCTTCGTCGGGCTATTGCTTCTGTGGTTACTTACCGTCATCATTCGCCTCATCTTCCGTCGCCCACCGATCTTCGGCAATTATCAACCGCCCTATGCCAACGCCCCCGTTTATGACCCCAATTCCACTATAGGTCGTCGCCAATTGTGGCAACAACATGCTCTCAGTGGCACGATATTCGCCTCCTGCATGGAAGGGGAAGCCCAACCCATCAAACGCCTCCTCAACATCGACGGACGCAACATCATCGGCTGGGATATTCAGGCACTCCGTTTGATGCAATACGATATGTACGGGCGCGTCGGACGCAGTGAGCTGATTGCCACTTCCAAGTTAATCAAGAAGTTCAACAAAGTCGCCCAGAAGAGTTCGCAATACACCCCAGAGCAATTGCACAAGAAGTTGCAACCTATCGCCAGAGAACTCGCCAAAGCCTATACCAAGAAGCTCAACAAGCGTAACGCCATGCTCCCCATTGCCATGGACATCGGCTTCGAGGGCAAACACGGCGAAATCCGCACCATATTCGAGTTGTATCAATGTCGCAACGCACGCTGGGAACAAATCGACCAGTGGGAACCCGAAATCGCCCTCCTAGAGCGCAAAATCCGCGAGATGTACACCTATACCCTTCATGGTCAAATGGGTGGAGAAACGTTAAAGTCATTCCGCAAACGCTTAGAAGGCGATATGGAATGGCTCTTCACGGGCTTGCTCCAACATCAACGCAAACCCAGCGACCCCGACCTCGTCCCACCCGACACCCTCACGGGCATGGACCCCATCACCGACCAAAACATGCCCGCCGTGACCTAAGCTAAACTGAGTTCTCGTTAATTATCGTACCGAAAAATAATCGAACCCACATCCGAAATACGACCTGTAGGGGCGCGACCCATGTGTCCGCCCGCTAATAGATAATTCAAAATTACTTGAATCGGCTAATTGGATGACCTGCTAACAATTTGGAGTAATGGATTTAGGGGAGGAAGTTGTCCGAAATATATTATTGTGTTTAGCTATTATTCTCGTCAAGGATACCTTCCATAGCAGAAACAAGTTTACTCTCGAAACTTTTCATTCCACGCGGACTAAAATTATATTTGATATACCGACGATGCCTTAAGTCAAATGGTACATCAGCAGAATCTTGGGTAATAAGAATCACAGGTTTGTCTATCGCATGTGCCAATCCAATCTCGTAAAACACATTTGTGTTTCGACCAGTGCAGTCAGCTATTACATACTGGCAGTTATTTATGTACGACCATATCTCAGTGATGATGTCATTGCTTGAAAATGGGTCGTCACCACGCTTGATAGTTAATCCAAGTTGTTCAACCTTTGGTATTATATGGTCTTCGTAGACTTCATTGAGTTCGTCTCGAAATGGCATAACCATGAATACGTCGCATTGGAACTGCTTTGCATTGCTTGGTTCACCGAGTATCATGTTTCTGTCACTCCTCGCAGGTTCTTCTAAGATCGGTGAAATACTTTGAGTTTTCTCATATTGAATTTCATATTTTAGATGAGCTTCGTAAACATACTCCCTCAACCATTGCATAACAGAAAGACGTTCACTTTGCATAATATTTAGTGATTCGCCCACCATAGGGTAGCTGGTTGCATTCTTTAAATAGCTTCCAATTATGTCTACTATGTTCCCGTACATGCCTTCGATTACAGCTACCTTTAGAACTTGGTCAAGTAATTCAGCGAGATAATTGTACTGGGAATAGTTTGCATTTACTTTATTCAGATAGTCTGGGTAATTACCAAGAATATACTTAGTCGTATCTATTCGGTCTTGAATATTAGTCAAATCAGGTTTTGCGTGAGTAATAATAAACGACCTCAATAAATTTATTGTTGAGTGTCGCTTTTGTTCTAGGAGTGGAATCATTGGAGTTTGTCCTTGTTGCTCGTCTATGGGTTTATCATACGCATTCTGAGAAAATTCCAACGCATCTGTTAAAACATGAAAAAAAATTGTGAACTCCTCTTCTGAAATTTGTTGCGGGACGTAAGGTTTAAAAAATTCGGTCAAGCCCTTTGCTTCCTTATAGGAAGGCAAAACACCATTTGCCCAAGCCAGTACTTCAATGATGGATACACCTAATCCGTCTGCTAACTCTTGATATTCAACTTTGATTCGCCCCATTACATATTTTAATTGCTCCTTAAATTCATTCTTCGCCATTTTTAGAACCTCTTTATTCATACAAATCCTGTATCTTATTTAATAAAATTTGGGCGATCCTTGCTGACACCAGTTCTCACGAAATCATTGCATCAACAGACTATCTATATTGCATCATAGTATAGACTTACTTGAGATGTTTAGCGAAGTAGAGTTTGATGCGCGTTTGAGACAGTAGAAAATATTCCATAGAGTTCCTAAAACGCAGTCCTGCGTATCGTAACAATCCAGATGACTGACCAGCTGACGCTGAAACCTAACAATCTGATGTCTGTCATCTGAAATCTGATATCTCCCTGATGCAGATGCATAGCGGAGTGCAGTGTCATTGGTCAGTGTCTACGCGACCTACGCGCACCATTTGCATCCCACTTCACGCCAACTTTGTGATACGATTACTGATACCGACCAAAACATGCCCGCCGTGACCTAATCAATTCGGGAATGAAGTCAAGTAACAACAAACATTTAGGACTAAACAATGTATCTCTCATTCCGTTGGTATGGACCCACTGACCCCATCTCCTTGCAAGATATTCAGCAAATCCCCGGTATGAAGAGTGTGGTTACAGCACTCTACGATGTGCCTGCCAGTCAATCATGGGATGAAAGACGCTTACGGTCTCTCAAAGACGATATTGAAGCGCACAACATGACCTTCGATGTCGTAGAAAGCATCCCCGTTCATGAAGATATCAAATTAGGACGACCCACCCGTGATGCTCATATCGCCGTCTATCGGGAAAACCTTGCGCTGATGGGACGATTAGGCATTGAAGTGTTGTGTTATAACTTTATGCCTTTGTATAGTTGGTTTCGCACCGAATATGAAAAGCCCCTTGTCGATGGGTCAACAGCGATGGGCTTCGACCAACGCGAACTGTATAATGTCCCCGATCCATGGTCAACCGACTTGCCAGCGTATTGGCCCCTCGAAGAAAGCCTTGATGACACCAAAGAAGCCTATCAGCAAATAAACACCGAAGATGTCTGGGAAAATTTTCGCTATTTTCTGGAACAAATTACACCGACTGCGGAAGAAGTTGGCGTAAAACTTGCCATCCATCCCGACGATCCACCATGGGAAATCTTTGGATTGCCACGCATTATTCGGGACGAACAGGACCTCCAACGCACGCTTAATTTAGTCAAAAGTACCAACAATGGATTAACCTTTTGCACAGGTGCATTAGGCGCAAAAGCCGAAAATGATTTGCCAGCTATGATTCGTAAATTTGGGGAGCGTATCCACTTTGTACATTGTCGCAATGTTAAACGAACCGATGAATTGGCGTTTCATGAAGTCGCGCACCCCCCAGCCTATGGAGATGTAAACCTCGTCGAAGCCCTACGCGCATTGAAGGATGTCGATTATCAAGGACCACTACGCCCCGATCATGGGCGCAACATCTGGGGTGAAAAGCGAACCCCCGGTTATGGTCTCTATGATCGAGCGTTGGGAGCCACCTATTTATTGGGGATTTGGGAAGCGACACAATAATTTAGATTAGGCTTGAGATACCATCTAAGAACGCTAAATCCCTGATGCAGATGCATAACCATTTGCATCCCACTTCGCCCCGACTTTGTGATTCGATTTCCGACTAAAACACGCCCGCCGTGACCTAAGAAATCGGGACAATGTGAAAATTAATACACGCTTCGTAAAGGTGTGTTATGACGCGCCCGTTAATCATATTCCAACACCAAAAAGAACGCTGAAAAATAGTGTAGAATCGGCTGTAAGCTACACGTTCGTATGACACTAGACTCGCATGTATTCCGACAGCTTTGGAAATGAAAAACCAATAATTATTCAAGTCAAAAGTCTCAAAGAGATGTTGACAGAGATTTCATCAGAGGGTTTTACGCTAATAGTAGCTGATGATGAATCGTTCCAAATTGATTTTGAAACCTGCTTTTTGAATCATCTCAAGGAGATTGAACCAGAGGAAAAGCGCGAGAGGTATCGTGAGTATAGAACCGTTGGTCAACGCAATATCAGCGAGAATTTTATCGAATTCTTCACCGACCCGATTACCCGCTTAGAATTTGATTCGATAAACGATTTTCATGAACTTCGACATCGCATCCGACGACTTCGCTGGCGAACAATCGATTTAACCTAAGTAAAAAGTCTCCCCTACGAAGTGGGGGAGATTTAGAGGGGGATAGTTATCGACCTTTGCATCATTATTCAGTCTCCATACAGTCTAAATATCTCTAACGGTAAAGGTATGGAAATCGTTAGAAAATGCATAGCCAAATGCATAACCATTTGCATCCCACTTCGCCCCAACTTTATGATACGATGAGAAAGCCACGGCATCGCCTTGACGCACCTTAACATGCCCAATAGCGGATAACTTGCCTACGAAATGAACAATGCATATCCTCCCTTGCGAAACTGAAGTGTGCAGGTCAGTGTCTACGCGACCCTATGCGAGGAAGCGAGGAGGGGGATAAACAAGCGCAATTTGGCTGGGAAATCCGTCACACTTTCTTGCGTCGTTCCTGATGGTGGACAATTACCACCGCCAAAACCCTGAAAGCTGACTTACTGACGGCTGAAAGCAATGAATCGGATGTCTAAAATCTGTCATCTGAAAGCTCTTTCAAACTGCTTTCAAACCAAATGGCGGGAAGTGGCGAGAAGCCCCTTGCCAACCGCCGAAAAACAGTTTGCACCGCCGGCGGTAAATAAAGAAAGGAATGGAATTCAAACGGAGTGCTAACTTTATCCGTCGTCACAACGGGAACGCGCCTGCCAACCGTCGAAAACATATAGTGTCCGCGCAACGGTAAAATCGAAACCAACAATTCACAAACCGAAGGCAAACCTATACGATGCTTTCTTAATGATAAACCTGATAGCTGATAAGCTGAATTGCTGACCCGCTGAAAGGCTCTGTTCCATGAAAACCCAAGCCGCCCTCCTGACCGAACCCAAACAACCCTTCCGCATCGAAACACTCGATTTACAGGAGCCTCAAGCAGGCGAAGTCCGCATCAAAATCGCCGCCAGTGGTATCTGCCATAGCGATTGGCATGTCGCATCCGGCGATACCCAACATCCCATGCCCTGTGTCGCTGGACACGAAGGCGCAGGTGTGGTCGAAGCGGTGGGCGAAGGTGTCACTCGGCTCAAGGTCGGTGACCATGTGACCCTCAGTTGGACACCCGATTGTGGCAATTGCTTCTATTGCCGACGCAACCAGCCCAACCTCTGCGAGACCTTCACCGAACCCATCTGGAATGGTGTGATGCTTGATGGGACTGCCCGCCTCAGTTGGAAGGGCGAACCCGTCTATCACTACTGTGGCTTGGCGACCTTCGCCGAGTATGCCGTTGTCCCAGAGCAGAGTTGCGTCCCCATCCCCAAAGATGTGTCATTGAAGGTGGCTTCACTCGTCGGCTGTGCGGTGGCAACAGGAGTCGGCGCGACCTTCTACACCTCTCCCGTCCGACCCGGCGAAAGTGTCGTGGTCTATGGCGCAGGCGGTGTGGGATTGAATGTGATACAAGGCGCGTTACTCTCTGGTGCAAGGCAAATCATTGCGGTGGATACTAACGAATCCAAGATGGCGATTGCTCGTGACTTTGGTGCGACTCATACGCTGATGTCCGATGATGATACGGTCTCGGCGATACAAGCCCTCACCGATGGACGCGGGGCAGACCATGTATTCGAGTCCGTTGGCTTGCCCCAATTGCAAGAAGCGGGCTTAGAAGCAACACGTCCCGGTGGCACACTCACACTCGTCGGTCTATCGCCCATGGGGACACCCACCAATCTACCCGGAGCCGTCATCACCCGCACCGAGAAGACTATTCGGGGCAGTTACTACGGCACAGTCAGCCCACAACGCGACTTCCCGTTGATGATTGATTTGTATCTGGCTGGCAAACTCAACTTAGAAGGATTAATTACACAGGAGTATCGCCTCGACCGAATCAATGAGGCATACGAGGCAATGCTGTCTGGCGAAGTGGCGCGCGGGGTGATTGTCTTTGACTAGCGGACGAGTTCTTGTTCTTGGGGCATCTCGTCAATCAGCGTCATGGCTTCGAGTGAGAGGCGGGAGTCGGGGGTATGGGTTTGCAGACGGTCACGCAGATAGGCGCGTTGTTCTGGAGATGCCTCCTCCAGCAGGCGGTCGGCGAGGGTGTAAAAGTCCTCTTGGACTTCGTCACGTTTGAGCTTTTCCGACAGGGTATCATTCGCCTTGATGACTCGCCTCAGCACCCATTCCCAGACAAGGACGGTGGTGACAACCAGCAGGGTAAGCAATAGCGGTGTAGCCAGTTCGGTTCCCGCGCGATAGAGGGAATACAAGCCCAAGCCTATCCAGAGGGTCGCAATCCCGGCTAAGATGTGATGCCATGACAACCGCCCAAGTTGCATTATACTCTGCCTCATCTTGGTTATGTTTCGGTAGGGGTGAACAGCTGTCCACCCTTACAAAAATAGTATAAGGAAAAAGTCGCTTAAGAGTGTAAACGTATGGATTCGTCAACAATCGCCAAGCTGAACGCCATCAACAAAGCCTTCTATAAGACAACCGCCCGCGAATTCGACCAAACGCGCGGACAAGCGTGGGTCGGCTGGCAGGCATGTCTCCCTCATCTGCCACAGACACCCTTATCTGTGTTGGATGTCGGCTGTGGAAATGGACGCTTTGGGGTGTTTCTGGCAGACAATCACCCATTCCCCATTCGCTATCATGGGCTGGATAACAACCGACAACTCCTCGACTTCGCACAACAGGCTCTCAGCCCGATTGAAATGATTGAGGCGAGCTTTGATGACTATGACATGATGCGGGATGCCTTGCCTGATGCAAGCTACAACCTTGTGGTGCTATTCGGTGTCATTCATCATGTCGCAGGCTATGCCAATCGTCAGGCATTCATGCGGGAACTCGCGCAACGGGTGGCAGAGGATGGCTTGCTGATATTCGCGGCTTGGTGTTTCTATGAGCAAGACCGCTTCCGACAACGGATTGTGGCTTGGGATGATGAACTGACAGTTGAGAAGCATGACTATCTATTGGATTGGCGACGGGGTGAACGCGCCTTGCGCTATTGTCATTACGTGGATGATGAAGAACATTCAGCCTTAATCGAGGCAACAGGGATGGATGTCCTTGCCGATTATCGGGCAGACGGCGCAACAGGCGATATGAATCGCTATAGCGTCTTACAGAAATAGGAAACCAATGCGGTGTTAATGGACTGGTTAGCGATGTGTAAGGTTCGGTTATCATGATGAAAGAAAGTGTATTGTAGAGGAATCGAATGTTACGTATTAGCGCAAACAACCAGCGTAAGTCGCTCATCGCAGAGGGGACTGTCGGTAAGACGGTTCGCATTTTCGAGAATCATTGGTACTTCGACCCGTCTGTTGTCGATATGGAACACCTCATCATCACCGAGCGCACCTACCATTGTCCATACAAGGGGGTTTGCTTGTGGATCGACCTCATATCCCCTGACAAAACGGCACGCAACATCGGCTGGGTGTACCACGACCCCTTCCCAACCTATGACTTTATCCGTGACCAAATCGCCTTCTATGCGAGTGATACGGATGGCACAATTGCCGAACAGCTCTCAGCAACTGCCTAAACGGAGTCTGTCTGCGGTTCGAGGATGACGACGGGGATTTTGCGCGTGGTCTTGGCTTGGTAATCGCCGTAGCTCGAATTCATCTCATTCAGTTGAGTGAAGAGACGCTTGTATTCTTCGCCTTCTGCACGATGGGCAGTGACTGCAATCTGTTGGTCTTTAACTTGAATGGTGGCTTGGGGCTGGCTTTCTAGGTTCAACCACCACGCCGGATGTTTCACACTCCCGCCATTGGATGCGACGACCACATAGTTATCACCATCTGCCATATACCCAAGCGGAATAGTACGTTCTTTACCAGATTTGCGTCCGGTTGTGGTGAGTAGCAAGATTTTCATGGGACCGAATTCACCTAGAAATGACCCATTCGAGAGGCGATAGAGGGATTTATGCATGTTGATGAAGAGCTTGGAGAAAAAGTTCATTTACTTAGCCTATTGATACCGAACATTGAAACCGGAGAATTCTCCAGTGGCATCTTCCCATGTTTCATCGACAGAATCAACCTGTGAAGAGGGTGACCCGCGATGCAAAAATTCCAGCAATTGTTGAAGGGTTGCTTCAGTGCCTTCGGCAAGGATTTCGACAGCACCATCATTGCGATTCATCACCCAGCCTTTGATGTTCTGCTGACGCGCTTCAAGGACGGTATAATAGCGAAAACTGACCCCCTGTACACGCCCGTTGACGACGGCATGCAAACGGCGTTGGACTGTACTCATGCTTACTCCTTGTATCCCCCACGCAAGCATAACATAATATGATGTCATAATAAAATCGGATTCATCTATTGACAGGGGACAGGTTTCCGCATACAACGCAAGCAATGGACATGGAGATGGATGTCTGAGCTGATGAACAAATCCCTACTCATGATCGGGATGCTATTGACTAGCTGTGCCACGCCTGCCCCGCCAACGTTGACACCGACTCGAAGTGTGTCGGGACCCACACTGGTGCCGAGTCCGACAGCAGTGGTGTTGTCGTCGGATGAACTCTATGATGATGCAGACTTTGTGGGACAGAGTAATCCAACCGTGGCGGCATTGCCTGTAGACGGCGTATTACCGCCTGTGTCTGCGAGTACGCCTGACGCAAACAATACGAATAGCGTCACGGTGGTGCTGGAAGATGGCATGATGCTGGTGGGGGATTTGTATGAGAATGCAGACCCGACCCGACGACCCGGCTTGTTGTTGATTGGTGCAGACCGCACGGCTTGGGGCATCTTCCCAGAGGAACTGAAAAACGCGGGCTTTACGGTGTTGGTGATGGAATTGCGTGCCTTGCCTGTGGCAGAAGATGTGGAGACGATGTTAACCGCGCTGAGTGAGTTGGGGACGGTTGACCCGGCGCGAATCGGGGTAATCGGGGCAAGTGCGGGTGCTGATTTGACTTTGCTGGGTTGTACACGGAATCTGTTGTGTGATGTGGCGGTGTTACTCAGTCCATTAGGGCAAGATACCTTGCTGAATGTGATTGCCTCGTATAATCCGCGTGCGTTGATGGTGTTGGCGGCGCAAAATGATGCGGATTCCTATCCGACAGCGTTTAGTTTATTGCAAGCCTCGACAGGCGAAAAATCCTTCCTTGAAACGACAGATGGGCATGGGGTGGCGATGTTGCAATTTAATCCCAGCTTGAAAGATGAGATGATTCGCTGGTTGATTCACACCTTGAGGAATAATGAATAATTGAACCGCCAAGGCACAGAGAACGCCAAGTGATTATGATGCTTATTCGTTACGATACTCCGTGTCGAATTATTCAGTGAAAATATATGAGTAGAGTGCGAGGTGTCTTATTTCGGTTGGCACGGTCACGGGTGGCAGGTTTGTTCATTGGTTGGAGTTTTGCATTCATGAGTTGGGCAATCCCTGTGAAACGTTTGCATGAAACCGATACCCTGATTGCGTTTCATCATCCCGTATCCTCACATACTATTCATATTCTGATTGTCCCCAAACGACAACGTGCGTCGTTGATGGCTCTTACAGATGCGGATGCCGATTTTGTGCAAGACTTGTTTGCTACCGTGCAGGTGTTGGTGCGACAATTGGGGTTAGAGGCGACGAATTATCGGCTGATTGTAAATGGTGGAGATTATCAAGATGTTCCGCAATTGCATTTTCATCTGGTGAGTGATTAGGGACGAGTAAACATCCTTTTATCTTTTATATGCCTTCAAAAAGCTAGGCTTGTCAAACTATAGCTGCTCCAATGGTTCTTTATGATGTCGATTACTAATCTTTGCGCCAGAGGTGTCTAATCTTAGCCATTTAACCCCATTAGCAATCACATGCAGAATTTCTTGTTGATAATATATGGGATAAGTTTCATGACCGGGGCTGAAGTAGAAGATTTTGCCACGTCCGCGACGGAAGGTACATCCACTGCGGAACACTTCACCGCCTTGAAACCAGCTAATAAAAATGACATCTTCAGGTGTAGGAATATAAAATGGTTCGCCATACATTTCCGATTGTGGAACTTCAATGTAGTCTCCTAGGCCTTCAACAATAGGATGCCCCGGTTGGGCAACCCACAATCGTTCACGTTCTGCGGCTTCTCTCCACTTCAGATCACATGATGTCCCCATTAGCCGTTTAAAAATTTTCGACTCGTGTCCTGAATGCAACACTAATAATCCCATCCCGTCGAGGACTCGTTCTTGTACACGTTCTACAACATGGTCTTGGACTTCCTGATGTGCCAGATGCCCCCACCATGTCAATACATCCGTATCCGCCAGAATGTCTTCCGTCAATCCATGTTTAGGTTCATCTAAGGTTGCATAGCGAACCTGTATATCCTGTTGTTCCAAATAGTCTCCGATTACTCTATGCATTCCATTTGGATAAATTACTTTTATAGCTTCATTTTGACGCTCATGTCGGAATTCATTCCATATTGTCACGCGAATATTGTTCATGGTCATCAACCTACATTATCTTCATCAATTCACGTTGAATGAGATTGGCGAGTGGTAAGCGAATCAATCCGCACCATTGCTCCATCGTTTCTAGCTGATTCTTGAATAGCATCCCATAAATATGCCATTCGTAAACCAATTTCAGGAGGAGAGGGATTCTCAATCTCACCATGTCGTACCGCGAGGAATTGCTTCCACACCCCCTGAGCAAGGTCATCTCCGACAAGGGATGCGCTCTCCTCACCGCGTTTTTGAATCTCCAAGAACTCCCCCCAGATACCGGTCCTGATCGTTGCCTCAGTGCCAAATATATGAATAGCACTGCCAATGGATGGAATAGCCTCACCGCAAGCCGTCATCGTGACCAGAACGCCCGATTCGGTTCGTGCCATCACACTACCCAGAATATCCACTGATTTACCCCGATTATCAAGCCATGCGGTAACATCAATAAATGCTTCGCCAACTAAATCTGACACGGTATTGAGCATATGGGAGCCTGTATCAAATAAAAATCCACCGCCACTGATGTCCCGATTTTGCTTCCAGTGACCCACATAACGCTCTGACCAACTCTCCCATACCATAGCATTGATCGTTAAAATTCTGCCAGCTTCGCCAGCTTCAATTAACCGTGATGCTTCGCGAATGCGTGGAGACAAACTACCATTAAAGGCGACCACCAATGTCTTACCCGTTTTGTCACGTTCCTTGATTAAATCTATCGCCTGCGAAGCCTGAATGACCATCGGTTTTTCTAGCAAGACATCTAGTCCGGCGGTCAAACACTGTTTGGCTTGCTCATAGTGATAGGCATGGGGTGTCATGATAAAAACGGCATCCAATTGCGAAGCGTAATCACTCAAGAGCGTCGGTAAATCCGCTTGATTCGGTGGGCAATTGACATCCGCCTCAGCAAAAATAGGCTTTGCCCTCGCATAGGCTTCTGGATTGGGTTCACAGATGACTCGGATATCTGTAGTGGCTTGTTGCGTCAACATTGAACGAATGTGATTGTGCGCCATCGCCCCACATCCAATCATTGCGACCTGCGTTTTCTCTGATCGTTTCAAGTTAACTGACCTCTGTAGGAATTATTGAGTAATTTTTCTGACAGATGCCCGTTCAATTAACGTGGTTTCCAGCATAATTGTTTTGGGATTCATGTTTGGTTGGTTGATGTGCTGTAATAGTAATTCTGTGGCTTGCTCTCCCAGTTGTTGAATCGGCTGGGCAACCGTACTGAGTTGAGGGACGACGTGTGAAGCAAGTGGAATATTGTCATAACCTAATACAGAGATGTCATCGGGAATCGATAAACTCAAGTCATGTGCCGCATGATATACGCCCACCGCAATCTGATCCGTTAGCGCGAAAATTGCCGTGATATGGGGGGATTGTTGAATGAGATTCTTCATCCCCTGATACCCCAATTCAATCCCTGATAAATTATCCTCCCATTGTAAGACAATTAGTTCATCGAGTCCCGACTCTATAAAAACGGCTTGTATCCCCTTGATCCGTTGATGCCCCGGAGCAAAAACCTGCTCATCCAAATCTGACGATGATGCAATAACCCCGATATGCTGATGACCTAATTCGAGTAAGTAGGATGCTCCCAAATATCCCCCGCCAAAATTATCAATGACGACCTGACTCGTTTGCATGTCTGGTATAGAACGCTCAACAGTAACAATAGGGATGTTTCGTTCCATGAGTTTCTGCACATTGTCTGCCGAACTTCTTGGCGGGATGCTGGGAACAATCATCACTGCATCAATCTGTTGTTGAAGCAGTATATCAATATACCGTGATTCTTTTTCACTATCGTTCTCAACGTTACAAAAGAAGGGGTAATAGCCTTTTCGATACAAGGCTTTTTCGACAGCAAAGGCAAATTGATTGAAAAAAATGTCATTGAGTGCTGGTATTAAGACACCGATGCTCTGCGACTTTTGGACACGTAGCCCGCGTGCAAAAGCACTTGGCTGGTAGTCCAGCTCATCAATCGCCTCTCTGACACGTTTTTCTATTGCGGGACTCACATATTTTGTACCATTGACGACTCTTGAAACGGTGGAGACAGAAACACCTGCACGCTTGGAAACTTCTTTGATGGTAGGCATTGACGATTTCTTCTATTACTTGACAGGCAAAAAGTCTTTATGTTATAGTCTGAAAAAGCTTCAGGAAAACGTTTTCCTGAGTGTAACAATTTCATCCCTTCAAGTCAAGACTAGGAGGTGATTATAGCATCATCAACCTTCTTGCAATAACCAACTATTTCTGTAAATTTTCAACAATTGAAGGATAAATATTATGCGTAAACTTAGTGTACTTAGTCTGTTGCTCCTACTCGCTGTTGCGCTTGTATCTACGGGTGTGATGGGTCAAGATGATGCGGCTGTCACCGTCATGGCAAATTGGGGCGGTCCCGAACAAGTTGGCTTTGAAGCTGTCCTCGCCTCCTTTACAGAGGAAACGGGGATCGCTGTTGAATTCATCAGTGACCGCGATTCGGAAGTGACCGTACAAACCATGATTGCCGCTGGCAACCCACCCGACATTCTACACATGCCTCGTCCGGGTGTTGCGGCTGAATTTGCACGTGACGGTGTCATTCTGCCCCTGTCAAGTGGAGACGACCCGATCCTTCCGATGGAAATGCTCCAAGAGAATTATGCACAAAGTATCATTGATCAAGGCGTGGTTGATGGTGAAGTGTACGGTGTCCTCCATGCACCCAATTCAAAGAGTACCATGTGGTATCGTACTGATACCTTTGCTGACCTTGACCTCGAAGTTCCCGAAACATGGGATGACCTGCTAGAACTGGTCGAAATTCTGCAAGAAGAGGGCATTACGCCCTTGTCGATTGGTGGTCTCGACGGCTGGACCTTGACCGACTGGTTCGAGAATATCTATGTCCGTGTTGCAGGTCCTGAGAACTACATCAAACTCTTTGTTACCCATGAAATTGAATGGACCGACCCCACTGTTGTCGAAGCAATGGAACATTTCCGTGACCTGATTGCCCCAACTGAAGATCGCTTGCTCGGTGGTGCAGAAGGTGCGCTCGCAACCGATTTCATTGGTGGAATGGATCAGATGCTTCGTGGCGAATCCGGTCTTTATTATGAAGGTGGTTTCATGGGGAATTTTGGTGAACAAAACTTCCCAGACCTAACTTGTGGTGAAGATTTCAGCTTCTTCCTCTTCCCAGAAATCAATGAAGAATGGGGTCGTCCTGTCGTTGGTGGTGGTGGACTCTGGCTCGTATTTAATGACAACCCCGAAGTCCGTGAGCTAATTCGCTATCTGGTTAGCCCTGACGCATTAGCTGTGTGGGCATCCCAAGAAGAAGGCGCACGCCTACCCGCTAGCCCGAATGTCTCTGCCGATGCCATCAGTGGTGAATGTGCCAAGTTAGAAGCGGCTCAAATCGCCAATGCGGACAGTTTCGTTTTTGATGGTTCTGACCTCGCCCCCGGTGCGGTTGGCGGTGATGCGATGTTTACCGGATTGCAAAACTTCATATCCAACCCCGATGACATCGACAGTGTGTTGGAATTCATTGAGAGTGTCGCAGATACCGCATACTCTGAATAAACCTTCCAATGTCTAACCATGCATGGGGCATCGTGGATGTCCCATGCTATTTCGATATACAGACCATCTGTCAACGAGTTTTATTAGGAAATATCATGACTTCCGGCAAACGTTCTCGGTGGTTACCTTGGGTATTTGTTGCCCCCAGTTTATTACTCTTAGTTGTCTACTTTATTTATCCTACCATTTTGACCTTTTACTATAGCTTTACAAGCGGAACCGTCGTCAATCCAGCGCAAGAATGGGTTGGCTTCGATAATTACGTTCGGTTACTTACAGAAGACCCGTTCTTTCTTGATCTCCAAAATTTTGATGGTGCAATTATTAATACGGCGATATGGCTGGTTGTATTTCCCTTTGGCACGGTTGCTTTTGGGTTACTTGTCGCTGTCCTAGCAGACAAAGTGCGTTATGAATCCTTCGTGAAGTCCATCATTTTCTTACCCATGGTCGTTTCAGCGACAGCGGCTTCTGTCATCTTTCGCTTTGTTTTTGATCGAGATCCCAATCTTGGCGCAGTCAATGCCATCTTTGATACCGTTATCCCCAACTTTGAACCTATCGGCTGGTTAGGGAATCCCGATATTGCCAATTTTGCTGTGATTGCCGCCGGTATTTGGATTTGGACTGGACTATCTATGGTTGTATTGTCCGCGGCGTATAAAGCCTTACCGAAAGAGGTATTGGAATCAGCCACTGTGGATGGGGCAAATGCTTGGCAGGCGTTTTGGCGCGTGAGTGTTCCGATGATGTCCCGAACTATTCTGTTCGTGTTAATGACGATGGTGATTAATGCGCTCAAAATGGTCGATCTCGTTCTTGTCATGACCGAAGGCGGTCCACAAGGATCAACACGAGTCATTGGCTTTACCGTTTTCTGGGAAATGTTCAATAATCAGAAGTTGGGTTATGGAAGTGCAGTATCGGTCATTCTCTTTATTCTGATTACCCCCTTCATCATCATCCAAATCCGCCAAGTTCGCTCGGAGGTACATTGAGATGACTTCTGAAAATAGCAAACAAGCGACAAAGAGTCCGCAACCGAGTATTGCTGAAATCATCATCCAACTGACTCGCCGTGGTCCCATACACATCATCTTGATTGGTGTGGCACTCATTTGGATCATCCCGACTCTGGGGCTAGGTGTCACGTCATTTCGCTCACGCGGGGATATTGCCCAGTCAGGTTGGTGGACGACCATATCGGGCAATCAATCGTCCGCAGAAACAGCTTTAGAGCTAACCATCGAAGCAGACACAGCCGGTAACAACATCAGCATGAGTGCAAGTGATAGCACCCTCTTGTCGAATACAGGGAGTGGCTTTCCATCCGCGTCTATCGGTCAGGTAAACGTGATTGAAGTCTTAGGGCAATTTTCCATTGACATCAACGAAGAAACCATCGTTCTTCCAGATATTGGGACAATCACACTTGATGATGATGAAGTTAATTTTGAAGCATCCGAACAATTTGATGGCTATTTCATCATTGAAAATGTCGAGACCAATGAGGAAGCGTCAATCGTTGATTTTCGTCTAACCGGGCAAGAGACAATAGACGGGCAGATAGAGATTGAAGAACTCAATGACGGTGTGCGAGTTCCGCGTACTGGAACCCTAACCGTTTTGCCAGATGGCAGTTTTACCTTTGAGCCACGCTCCAGCTTCGTTGGGACCTTTGAAGCAGAAATCGTCACGGAAAACCTTGAGGAGCGTCCCATTATCGTTCAATACTCTGGTGTTCGTGCTGGTGGTATCTTGCAATCTATTGAAGCAGGAAATACGGTTGAAATTCCTCTTGCGGGTACGCTTGTCATTAATTCCGACGGGAGCTATGACTTAGAGCCTCTGTCTGATTTCATCGGGACAGTGGTCACGGAAGTGAGTGTCCTCAACCCAATTTTGACGCTTGATAATTATCGCGGTGTGTTGGAACGGGAAGACTTACCCCCACCCGGTTTCATCGACAATCTGAAAAACAGTCTGATTATCACTATTCCCAGTACCATCCTACCGATCCTTCTCGCGGCGTTAGCGGCGTATGCCTTTGCATGGATGGATTTTCCATTCAGAGATTATATTTATCTCCTGATTATCGCATTGTTGGTCATTCCACTCCAGACGACTTGGGTTCCGGTTCTCAAGGTTCTTAACTCGCTTGGCATCAACGGACAATTTGTCGGCATTTGGGTTACACACACGGCTTATGGACTACCTTTTGCGATTTTCCTCCTTTACAACTTCTTCCGCGATTTACCGCGCGAGGTGTTTGAGGCGGCACGAATTGATGGTGCAAATGAAATTGTGGTTTTTTTCCGCATTGTGTTACCCTTGTCTATCCCAGCTATTGCCTCGCTGGCGATTTTCCAATTTGTGTGGGTCTGGAATGATTTGATGAATGCGCTCATCTTCTTAGATCGTGATAAAGCACCTCTCACCATCGGGATTCGCAACTTACTAGGTCAATATGGAAACGAATGGCATCTGCTTGCGGCAGGCGCATTTGTCACCATGATTATTCCGCTTATCGTATTTCTCATGTTCCAACAATACTTCGTCCGTGGATTAACAGCAGGGGCAGTCAAAGGTTAGCCATCTATGAAACAAATAAACCAAGTGCGTTTTGCGTGGTTGGTAGGAATAACGTTAATCATGTTGAGTTCACTCTTAGCGTCATACTCAATCGTGGCACAGGATACGATTCAACTCAGTGTACCCACAGATTTTCCAACCATTGCAAGTGCACTAGAGTCGGCTCCTGATCATGCCGAAATCGTGATTGATGATGGGGTCTATCATGAAACTCTCCTGATTGAGCGTCCCGTCACATTACGAGCAATGAATGATGCCCAAGTGGTTCTCATCGGCATTGGGGAGAGACCAGCGATCCAAATCCAGAACACGGACTATGTGAGCATCATTGGATTACAAATTGTCGGTGGGCAATATGGAGTTGATGTCTTTCTCAGTCGGGATGTCACTATCCAAAATAACACGATTACGGAAAGTAGGTCGGCTGGTATCCGTGCTCGAATGTCGTCAGTATCGGTTCTGGATAACATCGTCACCGACTCGCAGTCGCCTTACGGACGCGGTGTCTATATTGCGAATACAATGGAATGGGCAGAATCCGAGATTATCGGAAACACCATCAGCCATCATCCGCAAAGTGGTATTCAAACCAATATGGTGGGGATGGTGACGATTGAAAATAATACAGTCATGCACAATGGAAATCGTGGCATTGCCGTAACCGAAATGTCTCATGCGGATGTTTTCAATAACATTGTTGAAGACAATATCGGGACAGGCATTCATGTGATGGATATGTCGATGGCACGGGTTTGTGAAAATACAGTAACCAACACCTTACTCGATAATTTACCGATGTCCATTCGCTATGGCAATGGGATAACCATTGATTATCACTCTGAAGTCACTTTAGCCAACAATGCCATATTCGACAGTCCCCAACATGGCATTAGCGTGTTATATGATTCTATAATTCATGCATACGAGAACACAGTCGAGAAAAGTGGAACTGAAGCTGTCTTCGTAGATGAAAGCCTGCATTTTAACGGGACAGGATGTTGACCCACACACGACAGAAATAGGACAACGATGCTACATCAACCCTTTTATACATCTGGCGCACGGATAACCGATCGCTGGCAGTTTGATGGCTTACAGGCGATTGTGTTGGAAAATGCCCTTATCCGTGTCGTCATCCTGCCCGGCAAAGGTGGGGATATTATTGAGTTCCGTCATAAAGCGTCGGATACAAACTACTTGCTTGCTCAACCGGGCGGACTCCGAAATCCATCAAAGACGATACCCTCAGCCTATGGCGATACTCCCTTTCTCGATTTTTTTACAGGGGGATGGAACGATGTCTTGCCGAATGGCGGTCCCGGCGTAGTCTATCAAGGCGCGTCGCTGGGACAACATGGTGAAGCCAGCCTGCTAGCGTGGGATTATGCCATTATTGAGCAGAACCCTGAGCGCGTATCCGTCAAGTTATGGGTATCCTTGCTCAGAACTCCCTTCTATATCGAGAAGCAATTAACGCTGGAAGCAGATTCCCCACGTCTGCAACTGAAGCTATCCATTCGGAACGACGGAGGAGAAGCCTTACATTGCATGTGGGGACAACATATCGCTTTTGGAACCCCCTTCTTGCAACAGGGTGGTCGTATTGATGTGCCAAATTGTCGCTTCAAAGTCCACGGTGAGATTGAGGGCTTTGTCCCACGCCGTTTCAAGCCTGATGCTGAAGCCCCTTGGTCACAAATCACCAGTGCGGATGGCAAACTAGAGGATGCCAGCCACATTCCAGCAGTCAACACCGTTCAAGCACAAGAAATGGGGTACCTCCTTGATTTAAGCGATGGGTGGTATGCCATTCGCAATCCCGAAACGCAAGTCGGCTTCGGTCTGCGCTTCGACCACACGCTCTTCAAAACGATTTGGTATTGGCAACAACTGGGCAATGTCGCACAAGGTTATCCATGGTGGTCTCGGACACACACTGCCGCACTCGAACCATGGACGAGCTATCCTACAAATGGACTACTAGAAAGCATCGAGAATGGGACGGCATTGCTATTGCAACCCAAGCAAACCATCGAAACGGAGATGCAAGCCATCGCCTTTAGTGGCTTACAGCGGGTTCATCATATTTCAGCCACTGGTGAGGTTGAGGGAGAATAACCGGCATGAAGATCGACTCCTTTAAGTTTGACCGTACACAGAAAGCCCTCGCTTCACTTGATTTGGACTGCGCCATATTCAGCGATTTCTACAATGTATCCTATTTGACAGGCTATACGTCATTTTTTGAGAATGGTCCCAGTCCATTTACTGAGGGACGTGCCGCCGCCCTTTTTTTACCGAACGAAGTCATTTTAATTGCTGAGGGTGCAAAAGGCAGTCTTGAGCAGAATGGATGGACACTGCGCGGTGAGTCGTTTATAGGGTATTCTTATGAACTTACCACACCACCGCTTGAGAATTTTCATAATGAATTAATGACGGTATTGAACAAGCATCTCTCGTCAATGAAGCGAGTTGGCATTGAAACAACCTCTCTTTCTGCAAAAACCTTCGAGGTGTTAAGAACAAGCTATCCTAAGATAACCTTTGTTGACTTGCCATATATGCTCATGCGTGAAGTGCGAGCCGTCAAGAGTCCCGATGAACTGGCGACACTCATGACCTGTGCGCGCTTGGCAGAAGTCGGTCAAGAAGCTGTTCGACAGCTGGTGCAAGAAGCGGGTAAAAGCGAAATCAAAATCTATTCCCAAGCTAAAGCGCAGATGGAAGCTCATGTCGGTGAACGCTTTGCCCTACAAAATGCCCTTCATGCTGGCATCAATTCACAGTCTCCCTTTCCGGGGATGCCAACCGATTACATAACCGAAGCAGGTGATTTGATTATCAGCGATATGGTTCCTTACTACGGAGGCTATTGGGGGGATACCTGTTCGAGCTACGTCATTGGAGGAGAATCTGCTATAACCGATATACATCGGAAAATGCGCCAAATCGCGGAGGATGCCTTCAATTTGGGCTTTGAAACAGCGAAACCGGGTGTGACTGCTGGAGCGATGGATCGCGTCGTACGTGACTATTTAGATAAGCAGGGCTACACGTATCCGCATCATACAGGCCATGGATTGGGGGTTTCTAATCAAGACGAACCCCGCATCATTATCCATGCCACCATGCCCTTAGCGGAAAATATGGTGGTTGTACTCGAACCCCCAGTTTACGAACCCGGCTACGGCGGTTTACGTCTAGAGCGGATGTTCCGAATCACGGCGGATGGTGCGGAATTGATGTCGCATAATTCCTTTGACCTTGCTTGACTATCGATTGCTTTGAGGAGGCTTGCTGATGTTGTTGGATAGAAAAGTCGTTGTGGTTACAGGTGGAGCCAAAGGGATTGGACGCGCGTGTAGCGAAGCATCTGCGGAAGAAGGTGCAAGTGTGGTCATCGCCGATGTCGATAAAGAAACAGCTGAGGCATTGGCAAAATACTTACAAGAGCAGGGACACAATGCCATTGCTGTACAGACGGATGTATCGCAATCAGCAGACGCAGAAGCCTTAGCCAATCAAGCAGTTGAGGCATTTGGTGGGATTGATGTACTTGTCAACAATGCCGGAATTCAGACCTATGGTTCGGTTGTTGATACGGATGAAGCCATGTGGGATCGAACCTTGAATACCAATCTAAAGGGTTTATACCTCGTATCCAAATATTGTATCCCCCATATCCAAGCTCGTGGCGGTGGCGCAGTGGTCAATATGGCATCCGTTCAGGGGATTGCCAGCCAGAAAAATGTCGCTGCGTACTCGGCAACCAAAGGGGCGATCATAGCCATGACCCGAACCATGGCACTGGACCATGCGTCGGACAGTATTCGTGTAAACGCGGTTTCGCCCGGCTCTGTTGACACACCGATGTTACGCTGGGCGGCAGAAAAATTCATCCCAGACAATCCCGAAGGTGCCGTCCAAGATTGGGGACAACTTCATCCGCTGGGACGTGTTGCCCTAGCCAGTGAAGTGGCACAAGCTGTCGTCTTTCTTGCGAGTGATAAAGCCTCGTTCATTACCGGAGCCAATCTGGTCGTCGATGGTGGCTTAACGATTGGGATTTAATATGGAAGACGCATGAAAATTGGTTTAGGACTCTATCGACATCTCCTAACCCAAGCGAATTTTCGTTTTGCCAAACAAGCGGGTGCGACAGATATTGTTGCCCATTTTATGGATTATGAGCATCATGCAAGCTTGCTCTCCACTAGCACAGGTGCAGGTGCATGGGGTATCAGCCACAATCGGGACAGTTTGTGGACTTATGACGACCTGCTTGATATGCGCCATGCCATCAACGCTGAGGGCTTAGAACTCGCCGCGATTGAAAATTTTGATCCGGCGCATTGGTCGGATTTCTTATTAGACGGACCCCATAAAGTTGACAAATGGAGAATCTGAAACAACTTATCCGTGATATGGGCAAAGTCGGCATCTCCGTCATGGGCTATTATTTCAGCCTCGCGGGGGTGTGGGGACGACAAGAAGTCACCCTAGCCCGTGGCGGAGCAACCTCCGTCGGCTTCAACCGCGACCGGCTAATGAAACACCGATACCTAATGGCGTGGTATGGAATATGATTTACGATTCCAACGCGCCAGATGGAGACATTGGTTCTGTGACAGACGATGAAATGTGGCAACGCTTAGAATGGTTCCTTTCTGAGTTAATCCCAGTATCTGAAGAAGCTGGTGTCAAACTCGCCGCTCATCCTGATGACCCGCCCCTTTCTCCACTACGACAAACTGGACGCTTAATAACGAAGCCAGAGTACTACCAACGCTTGCTCGATATTTATCTAAGTCCGTCGAATAGCCTTTAATTTTGTATCGGTACATTGGGCGAAATGCGCGCTTCCGAAATGTCTGCCTATGATGCCATACACCAGTACAGCGACCACATCGGTTATGTACATTTCCGCAATATTTGTGGCAAAGTCCCCGATTATTATGAAGTCTTTGTCGATGAAGGGGATGTGGATATGTTACGGGTTTTACGTCTATTGGCAGAAGCAAATCTCGATGGTGTGATCATCCCTGACCATAGCCCACAAATGAGTTGTGACGCCCCTTGGCACACTGGGATGGCATATACCCTCGGCTGGATTCGTGAAGCTTTACAAGCGATAACACGTTCTTAGGATTGCATATCATCCGCGAAAACATATCTAGGAAACAATCGCAAGGTTAATAGGGTTTATATCCTGCGAGGATGGATTCTCATCAAGATGTCCCGCAACTGCATTTTCATCTGGTGAGTGATTCGAGCTAACCTTAGTCTTCTGTGGGGCGGGTTTGCACTCGTCCGGTGATGATGTCTGCCTCGACCTGAATGAGTTCTCTGACAAGTGCATCTGAAATTCGTGAATTAAAGGTGTAGAATGGGGATAGACCGACTTCGCCATTTTCGAGTGTGCCGATATGTGTGCCACCTCTAAAAGTTCCCTGTTCAAGGGCGGACAGGGCAGAGAGTATGCTCAAATTCCAGCGTTTCTCGA
>JANQRM010000236.1 GCA_028284565.1 Anaerolineae bacterium
AATCGGAGCTACGCCCTGAGAGTTGATAATTCTGCTCATTGAGGAGGGCGATGGTGGCATGTTCTAAGCCATGATTGCGACGGACGCGGCGAACATAGGGTTGCTTCAAAATGGGGTTGGCTTTTTCTGCAAGGGAAGCAAGTGGGTTCATAATCTACAGATTCCAGCAACTTGTCGATGGACGCGACTGTATCATAATCCCATGCAGAACGCTATTGTCAGACACTGCGATTTCTTAATGCTTTGTGGCTTGAATGACACAGCACCTGCTTGTAGATTCAGTTAAAGAGACGATGCAAACGAAAGCAAACCATGGATGACTCTCTCTCCGATTTTGAATGCGGTACAGCAAGCGATGATGCTCTGTCGAGAAGTCCAGCACAATTATCTCCTGCAAAACAACAAATTCAGTGGGGATAAAAGCGAACAAGAACCCGTGACCATTGCGGACTATGGCTCGCAGGCAATTATCTGTCGGGCAATTCGGGAACATTTCCCTGAGGACAAGGTCATCGCAGAAGAAGCGGGCAAACAATTCCTCGAACTCGTGACAGGCGAACAACGGGCGCAGATTCTTCGGTTGCTAACAAACACACTCGACCAAAATGTGACTCAACATGATGTGGTGCATTGGCTCGATCATGGGAGCGATAAAGAGTCCGAGCGTGTGTGGGTGATTGATCCCATTGACGGCACGAAGGGCTTTTTGGCGATGCGTCATTATGCCATTGGGGTCGGTGTGCTTGATAATGGGCAACCGACTGATGCGATTATTGGCTGTCCGGGTTACGGTGATGGCGTATCGGGCTATGATGAGGACGGTGCAATCTTTTATGCTCAAGGTGGAACAGCTCATAAGATGCCGATTTCG
Source organism: Anaerolineae bacterium (assembly GCA_028284565.1). The sequence continues at coordinate 872 of JANQRM010000236.1, forward strand.
GGCGGTGAAGCCGAACCCATTCGCGTTTCATCTCGGAGTATCCCTAACAAAATCGCGCAAAGCTTTGAGAAGAAGCACGCCAGTAAATCCCGCATGGAAACGGTACGTGAACTGGCTGGACTATCTGATGTGCCGGTCTACGAACTCGATAGCATGGAGAAGTATGCGCTCGTTGCCTGTGGGGATGCTGACCTGTACATGCGTTTGCCGAATCGAAAATCCACTTACAGTCATAAGGTATGGGATCATGCGGCGGGGGTCGCACTCGTCCTCGCGTCCGGTGGGCAAGCGACGGATATAGATGGCTCTGAACTCATCTTCTCACAGGGTCAAATCATGCCCAATCGCGGGATGATTGTCAGCAATGGAATCCTACATGACAAACTCATCGACGCAACCCAAGCTCTCATCGCTCAGGAGGCGGAAGCAAACTAACAGAGTTCTTCTAACACTTTCTCAAAGCGAATTGGCAACTTGTGGCGGATGCCGTTGGGTGCAGTCAGGTTGAAGTCGAGGATGCGCTTGTTGTAGTGGTCTGTGGCATTACGGAGTCGGCTCAGGGTGTGTTGCCAGTCATTTTCGACCATGATTTCTGCGCCAGGATGATTCGAGCGTTGGGCATCTTGTAAGCGTCCTCGATAGTTGTGGACGCCCTGCCGAAGTTGCTTAAGCAGAGTCTCGCGTTTTTCATCGAGTTCTTGCCCCAACATAATCCATGTGGGTTGGATGTTGCTGTCTTTCATGATTTTGTGTGCAACACGGAATTCGGGTGGGATATGGGAATTATCTTCTAAGTTCAGCGGTTCGCCTGCACCGGGCAAATGTGAGACATCCCCATGATTCACCCAGTCTCCCAATTCATCCAGAATTGAACTCCAATCCACCATGATTTGTCTCCCTAAATATCGACTTGTGACAATTTTCACATACTTTTTGGAATTCGTCAACTTTTTCTACACATTATCTGAACAAGTTCGTGTTAGAGTTGTTGTATTGATGGCTAAATAGCAAATACATGAACTGATGAAAACCATACTCGTTGTCGATGACGAAGCCCGCATTGTCTCCCTCGTGCAAGCCTATCTGGAAAAGGCAGGCTATCAGGTGGTCACCGCCCGCAACGGACGCGAAGCCATTTATGCCGCGCGGGATGCCAAGCCCGATTTGATTATCCTCGACATTATGATGCCGGAGATGGACGGACAAGAATTCATGCAGGTGCATCGACAAGAACGCCAGACTCCGATTATCATGCTCACCGCCAAAATCGAAGAAGATGATCGCATTGTCGGTTTAGAATTGGGGGCAGATGATTATGTCACGAAGCCCTTTAGTCCACGTGAGTTGATGGCTCGTGTGAAAGCCGTGTTGCGTCGGATGGAAAATGCCGAAGCCCCAGCCGAGACCTTGCGCGTGCGCGATGTCGAACTGGACCAAGTGGCTTATACGGTGCGCGTGAATCAGCAAGGGGTCGATTTGACACGCACCGAATTTACCTTGCTGGCACTGATGATGACGACACCAGGTAAAGCCTTCTCGCGCTTGGATTTGCTGGAGCATGTGCAAGGCAGTCTCTTGGAAGGCAGTGAACGGACGATTGATGTGCATATCAAGAACCTGCGCACGAAAATCGAACCCGACCCGCGCCGACCCAGTTATATCGAAACCGTGTATGGTGTGGGGTATCGCTTTGCACTGGAATAATCCATGCGCTCGTTAACGCTCAAATTGACCTTCGCCTTTATCGGAGTGAGTCTCGCGGGAATCCTCCTCGTGGCTTTTTTTGCGCGCCAGATTACCCTGAGTGAATTCGATAATTTCCTGTTGGCTCAAGATCGCGAAGACACAATTGAGTCATTGGTCAGCTATTTTGAGGAGAACAACAGCTGGCAGGGAGTACGTCGAGCGTTTCGTTCCGGCAGTGGCTTACCTTTTGGTGG
>JANQRM010000246.1 GCA_028284565.1 Anaerolineae bacterium
CATCGGGTGAATAATATCGGGAACTTCGCCGAGTTTAGTGACTTTTTCTTCGATAACGAAACGGGCTTCGGCACGAGTTTGGCTATGAGTCAGTATCTCAATGAACGAGACCGCATCCAATCAGACTTCGATGGCAAAGCTGTGATAACCGAATTTGCCGGACCCAGCGCAGAACTCATCCAACGTGACCGAAGTGAACAAATCCTTGAAGACTCCTTCTTGATGGATTTAATCGAAGACTTCCCCTATCTCACTCGCCTCCGCGCACAAATGTCCCCTGAGCAGATGACGCTTGATCCTGTGTTCGTTCCAGCTCCCGATAAGGCTGACTTATTGGCTTTTGAATTGACGGATTATGTCGATCCTCTCCACTATTGGGGATGTAGCAGTCGCACCGCCTTCGAGGATGGTTTGGTAGACCGACTGCCAACCGGACGTACAACGATTTCTGCACACAATGTTACCGTTGCTCATCCTGAGGATTGGCAATTCTCTGAATTCACAACCACACTTGATGGCATCACCCATGAGTTTTATGTCTTTGCACCAGAACCAGCAACTTCACTGGATATACGACGAGGGCTAAGCGGTGATGTCTCCCAACCGATGCTGATTATGACATCACGCGCCGAAGGTGATTACATGGCATGGTCAGGAATCTTTTTTGACCATTTGGCGATGGAATTTGATTACGCTAACACGCCTCTTTCCTATCGGCTGTCATTCTCTGCTGTTGTGCCACCTTACCTGTTTGAAAATCAAGGGCAGGGCTTGACCTATGCAATGATGACCACTGATGAAGATTGGGAAGTCAATCGCGCATTATATGAAGATATGCTCCGTTTCATCCGCAACTATGACTACTTCCTCAATGATGAACTGCGTCACACACTCATGCTTGGATGGGGATGGTCAAATCTTCCGCAAAATTATCCCTTCCCAGCAATGTTTGGTTATCCTGATGGTTGGATTGAGCATGTCAATGCAGATGGAATGATTGTTGTTACACCTGAAGATGAAAGCATCCAAGCTGAAATTCACTTGCTATCAGCAACAATGTTCGGTTATCAACCGATAGATGGGAATTTTCCCAGTGCCAGTGAAATTATCGAAGATGTGGTCGCTCAATATGGAATCGACCCAGCACAAGCAGAGAATTTACGCTCACAAATTCAATCCTGCCAAAATATCTCTCTGCTTACCTATCAAAATGGGAACGAAAGCGGGGTGGTCGCCTTTAATCAACATTATGCGCTCGTTGTGTCATCCATAGATGACGCCATAAGCGAAGATTTGATGCGAACCATCGCTAATTCTTTGGACGCGCCCTTCGTCGAACCCTTCTCGCCCTTCTTCTGTGGCTTGGGCTAGATAATCTAACATGAAATGGGATGTACATTGATTGGTGCATCCCACCATCTATTATCTTTATAGTTGCTGTTCTGCTTTCCACTGTTCAGAGACAGCAAAACCTCGTTCTATGTCATCAACCACTAAAACCAGTTGATGATTATGGTCGCTGTAGAGTACCTCAATATTCACCCCAGCATCTGCCATCCGACGCGTGAGCATTCCCAATTGTCCCGGAACATCTTGTTTAAGCCGTTGCACAAGCACCTTCCGACAAGCTAATACTTCAATTCCCGCTGTTTCGAGTGCTTGTCGGGCTTGTTGAACATCTTCAAAGAGAAAGTGAGCAACACCCTCATCGTTGACGACACATGCGCCACCCCTTTCAATACTGACACCCGCTTTACCAAGTGCTTCTCCCATCTCAGCTAATGCACCGGGTCGATTATGAAGTCGAATGGTTAAGTCATACATCTGAAATGCTCCTATGTTTGATGTTAAAGTTGACTATCTTCTGGCACATCACCGCGGTTGACCTTGCCATAATCACGAATAACGTCTGCCATACAAAGTCGGTAACTTGTGAAAATGTTTTGTCGTCCTTTTACTTGGGCTTCACGATGTGGAGAAAGATTGCGCCATGCTCGAACCGCTTCTTCATCGCTAAAGAAAGCCAGTGTTAATAACTGAGTTGGGTTATCAGGATGAACATATCGCTGAATAGAAAGTAACCCATCAAACTCAGCACCGAGTTGGCGCATCCTATCTGCATGATGACGATAAGAGTCGAGATGTACTTCATCAAGTTGATATTCAAATATCATCGCTATCATGTGTCGTCTTTCATTGACAAACATCATCTATAGCCACAGCGTAATACACCGAGTATTATGTGCCCAATTGATACTTTGCATGAGCATTATCAGGAAAGCTGATAAACATGGAACTCAATCAGGTCGAAGCCTTTATTGCCGTCGCACAGATGAAGAGTTTCACACAAGCGACGTATGTCTTACATTTATCACAGCCAGCCATCAGCCGACGAATCAGTTTATTGGAACAAGAACTCGGCGTGAGCTTATTCGAGCGTGTACACGAAGGCGTGGTTCTCACAGAAGCTGGGCATACTTTTCTTCCTCATGCCCAAACGATACTCGCTAGCGTACAGGACAGTATCGAGGCTATTCGAGACATGCAGATGAAAGCACAGGGTACAGTCACGTTAGCCATGATTGGCACGCTCGCCAGCACAGATTTCACTACACGCCTTCAGCACTTTCGACAAAAATATCCTGCTGTTCAACTTCAATTAAGAACAGCGCGTAGCAATGAAGTCAGTGATTTTGTCCGCAGTGGTGCGGTACATCTCGGTTTACGCTACTTTGAAGACCCAGACCCCGAACTCGTATCACAGCTTGTCACCGAAGAATCACTCGTTGTCGTGGGAGCGAGTTCGCATGGTTGGGGAGAAAACCTCAGCGTTGCTGACCTAAACGATATGTCATGGGTCACGTTTCCAATTGGGCAAGGCTCATCTGGTGAACCCTTTGCACGCTTACAAACCAAGCACCTCGAAAAACAGGGACTCGACCAAACGGAAGCCATTGTGATAGATAGCCTCACTGCTCAAAAACGCATGATTGAAGCCGACTTTGGGATTGGCTTGTTGCCCTACAGCAGTATTCAAGAAGAATTACGATTGGGTACATTGCAGATTTTACCCATTGAGGAATTACACACTAGTGTACCGATAATGGTTTTACATCGCAAAGATGGCTACCGGAGCAAGGCAACCCTTTCACTGATTGATGAATTATTGGATGCAGAATAATACATCATTCCATCCCATGCATTTGTTATTCATAGCAAGACATAAGAGCAAGTATCACCTCACCCTTTGCACAAACACTATCACCCGCCATACTATGCTCATCATTCATCATCAAAGGACAATTTCATGAGTCATCCCAACCAAAGCGAAGGCGAACAATATCTCACAAACAATGCCAAAAATGATTACATCACTGTAACCGACAGTGGCTTGCAATACGAAATCCTAAAAGATGCTGACGGACCCAAGCCCCAAGCATCTGATACAGTCGAAGTAAATTATCTGGGCAAACTCATCAACGGCAAACAATTCGACAGCTCTTATGACCGCGGACAAACCATCGAATTTCCCTTGAATGGGGTCATTGCGGGATGGACAGAAGGCGTACAACTCATGTCTGTGGGTTCGACCTATCGCTTCTATATCCCCTACAACCTTGCCTATGGTGAAAAAGGGTATCCACCAGTCATCCCGCCCTATAGCACGCTGATTTTTGATGTCGAACTTGTGAGCATAAAATAGCAAAGGACAAGCTGATGACCGTTCTCCGCACACCTGATGAACGATTCGAGAATCTGCCGGACTATTCTTTTAAACCGAACTATTTGGACATCAACGGGATGCGGATGCATTATGTTTATGAAGGCAGAGGTGATGAAGTCATTCTGTGCTTACATGGTGAACCCACATGGTCTTTCCTCTATCGGCATATGATACCCCCACTAGCCGAACATTATCGCGTGGTTGCCCCGGATTTGTTCGGCTTCGGACGCTCAGATAAACCCGCAGAATTAGAGGATTACTCCTATCAGATGCACCATAAATCCTTAGTTGAATTTATCGAATCACTAGATTTGCGGAATATCACGCTCATTTGCCAAGATTGGGGTGGGTTGCTGGGCTTACCCATTGCGGCAGAGTTCCAAGACCGTTTTTCCCGTTTGGTTGTGTTGAACACTTTCCTCCCGACAGGAGAAGAGACACCAAGCGACGCTTTCCTCCAATGGCGCGCCTTTACTAAGAAAATCGGCACGAAGATGCGAATAGGGGATTTAATTCAATCCACCATCGTCAGTGGTGCTTTACCCGATGACGTGATTAACGGCTATAATGCCCCTTATCCCGACGACAGCTACAAAGCGGGTGCGGCGATGTTCCCATTGCTAGTCCCCATTTCACCCGATGATCCAACTGTACCTGCCATGCTTTTAGCCCGTGAACGCCTTTCCAAATGGGAGAAACCCGCCTTTGTTCTCTTTTCTGATAGTGACCCTATTCTCGGTGGCGCACAAAAATTCTTCCTCAACTTGCTCCCAACTGCCAAAGACCAACCCATCTTTCGTATTAGGGGGGCAGGACACTTCTTGCAAGAAGAAAAAGGCGCAGAAATCGCCCAACACGTTCACGAATTTATCCAACGAAAAAAGTAGAAAGTTACTCCAAGTATTTCAAGTCATAGTAATTCCATCCCTCAGCTCACACAGACTTATCCTCAATTGCATGTGGAGATTGAAGATGAGTCTGCTTTTCGTCTAGCTTTGTGTGATGCAGATTTATTGACTATCCCCGATTTCATTCAACAATTCAGCGAATTGCAACACCTCGACCTGTCACAAAATCGTTTGACAGACCTTCCGTCTTGGCTGTGGGATTTAACGAAACTTAGGACACTGCGACTCGATGATAACGCCCTACACACAATTCCAGACCGCATCCACCACCTCCAAAATCTTGAAGAACTCCATGCCAACAGCAATCAACTAGCAAAACTCCCCGACACAATTTACGAACTACCCCAGTTGCGACAACTGCACTTGAATGATAATCAATTCACCGCATTACCGCATATCATTTATCAATTGCCCAAACTAGAAGTCCTCATGTTTGGGGGAAATCCACTAGATAAGTTGTCAGCGGACATAGGGAAACTCCAAAAATTGCGACGCCTCTATCTGCATAACAATGGCTTACAATCCCTACCCGATGATATTGGCGACCTAATCCAACTCAAGACTCTCGATCTAGGTCATAATGACTTAGCTCATCTCCCCGCTTAAATTGGCAACTTAAGCAATCTCACCCATTTCCTCTATCTCAGTGATAATCGCCTCCGTAAGTTGCCTGAGTCGATGCAACAGCTCAAGCAACTCCGCTACCTAAACATCACAGACAATCAATTTACAGAATTACCAACATGGATAGGTGAATTGACCCATCTCCGCGAGTTCAGACTCTATAACAACCAACTGTCGTCACTGCCAGAAAACATCGGCAAGCTCTCAGACCTAAGCGAACTCCATCTCCAAAACAATCCACTTCATAAACTCCCTGATTCCATCGGCAACTTGCATTCACTGACTCATCTTGATTTGCGAAACAATCATTTGACCCGCTTGCCCGATACAATGGCTTACTTGACCCATCTTGAATTCCTCGATTTACGCGCCAACCACCTTACATTATTGCCCGAAGCACTCCTAAAATTACCAAACCTCAAAAAGCTCGATTTACGTTGGGTCAAGTTGAATACCAGTCCAGCTTGGATAAACGAACTTGAGAAACGCGGATGTATCGTTTATCAATCATAACCACTCGGTTAAGCATTCTTGCTTGGGCAATTCATATTTACCCGATATAATGCATAAACTAAATCGAAATCCAAGTTATTCTACCCAATTATGCAAATAAACGGGTAAATTGCTTGACATGAACACCTTTTCATGGTAAATTGGTTTTAGATTACCCACTTATTCGGGTAATCTGGAAGAAACGGAGACAGATTGTGGTTGATCGAGATTTAATCCTAGCCCCGTCACAAGAGACACAAATTGAGTTTGCGCTCTTTCAAGTACCTCTTTTGATGCACAGCCTACACTTAGTTAATGTGGCTAAATTGAATGACGGACTAGATGCTTGGATTGTTGAAACCGCCAACGCGATGACGGAAGCTGAATTCGCTGACCATCTCATTGCATCGGACTCGGCATACGATCTTGCTCATCTGCCTGAACGCAAGGCTCCATTAGATAATTTTGAAGCCTTCATCGAGTTTCTCCTGACCGTCGAACCGATTGAATTTCGGGATGCCGCCATTGGTTGGATTTCTGAAGCAGATACATCTCTTTCGTTAGACGACATCTTGCAAAACGAGGAAACTTATATCAATTTCCTTAGAGAAAAAATCACGCATAAAGGCAAAGACTTCACTGAATATGAGCCGAAGTTCCGCCGGATGCACCACTATCTGAATCATCCAGATGAATTGCGTGAACTCACAGTGAATCACCTCAGCATGATGTGGGAGAAGTACGTCAAAGCGGAATGGAAGCGGGTTGAACCCATGCTCAGGGAGTCCGTCACGGCACATCAACAGATGGAT
>JANQRM010000277.1 GCA_028284565.1 Anaerolineae bacterium
ATGCTAGACCGTCCGTATACAATCCCCTCCGACTTGTCCCCAAAGCCGAAGTTGATGCGGTCATCTGTCGGGATACTCGCAGGGTCAATCACAGGACCAGATGAAGTGCTTGATGTGGTGGTATTGGTTAACAAGGGCAAGGCGGCACAATCCACATGGAAGGGCGAGGGGTCAAAGCCCACACTTGCCATGATAGGTCCGCTGATATATTCAGCAGGCAAGGTCGCTAAAGCCGTCGTATCGTACACGCGAACGGTAAACGGACGGGCTGTTGGCGCACTCAGGTTGATTGCAGTTGGGACATTCACATTTTGTGGCGCACCAACAGGCTGGTTGATATTGATGCCGCTGATGACGTTTCCGCTGGCATCCAGAACCACAATCGTAAAGATGTCGTTTCCGCCACCATCATCTGTATCGGGCGTAAAGTCAGCATCCACAATCACGGTTGAATTGGTTGTGCAATTAAATGGGATACTCGGTGTTACGCTGTTAATCGTGACGGCACTTAGGGCATTCACTGAGTTAATAATGACCAGCAAAGAGACCAGAACCCCTATCGAAACGCTGACTTGTCGGTATCGCATCACAATCAAATCCCCCACAGATGAACAAACCCATTATTTCATAGTGGACGCGAAAATAGCAAGCTATACACCTTAATTATTACATCGTAATACGAGGCGAATCCTTCAAGATAGATATGAATTGAGCAAGGGCGTACTTCAATACTACTCATAATAATGCCTGATATACTATCTGCTGTAACGCCTCGACCTGTTCATCCCAATCGGCATGGCGCAAGGGTGCGAGTGCTTGGATACCCGCCACATATTCTGCATGGTCTGCTTGCATCGTCTGCAATGCCACCCGCAGTCCATCCACGGTATTATCCACGAACACCGCCCCAGACGTAAAATACGCCCGCAACATCGACCAATCGGACGTAATCACAGGTGTCCCCAGCCACATCGCCTCACACGCGCCCTGTTGCAAAGTGAAATCGCGTGTCGTCATCGTCAGCACCGCATCCGCCGACTTGAGCATTTGATAATACTCCGCATCCGGCAAATGTCCTGTGAATTCAACGTTCGCCGAAGCCTCATCTTGATATTCCCGCAATTCTGCATTGCGCCCATAATCGCTCGTGACATAAAAGCGCATCATCGGCAAGTCGCGCACCGCCTCAAAAAAGACATCGCGCGGTTCATCCGATGCGCCATTGTTCACCCACACCACATTGAATTGATCGGACAAAGGTGTGGTGGACACCCTATCACGAATGGGCAAGGGCAGGTCTTCCATGACGAGAGCAGGCGCATCCCAGCTTTCGACGAGCGCGCGCAAAGTCTCATTCGTGACGATATTCGTCAGCGCGCGTTTGGCGACAAAGCGACGCATCCCCAACAAAAAGGGATAATCCACCATCTGATGCCGTTGCGTGTGCGTGTCAATGATGAACTTCAGTCGAAGGATGTGTCCGCACAACCAGACCACAAAGCCTGCGGGGGTAGGGGGGTCTTGGATGAAGACGAGTTGCGGACGGTGATAAAACAGCACGATAATCGTCAGCAGGGCTTGGATGGGATACTTCAACACAGCCGCAATCGCTCCCCGACGGCGAGTGAAATAAACATACTGCAAGCGCATCCCAAAGGTCTCCGCGAAGAACTGACTCCGATGCGATCCTTGTGGATGCGACCACACCAAAAACATCGCCCGAATCCCAGCCTCTCGTATCCATAGGGTGTTGTCGTCTGGTGATGTCATGAAGATAAAAATAACTCGCGCAATTGCTGAACACTCACAGCTAAATTGTACTCGTGTTCGATGGTTGCTTGCGCGGAGTGTCTTAATTGTTCGCGTAGATTGGCATCTCCAAACAATCGTTTGATAGCATCAGCCACCGCAGATGGGTTCTGTTGCTCGACCAATAGCCCATTCTGTCCGTCTTGGATGAGTTCGGGTATGCCCCCGACAGAAGTCGAAATCACAGGCAAACCACTTGCCATCGCTTCCATCAGCACGACAGGAATGCCATCGACATCTCCACTCGGCGTTACGATACAGGGCAAGACAAAACAATCTGCCTCTCGCATCAATGGGATAAGGTCATCCGCTTGATACGCTCCCAAAAACGTGATGTAGGATTCTAAGTCCAACTTACGGGTCAATGTTTCCAAATTGCCACGTTCTTCACCATCCCCTGCAATCTGACACCGAAAGGGGATGTCTCGTTTTTTGAGGAAGGCACAGGCGCGGACTAAGTCGGCAATGCCTTTGCGCGCAACCAATTGCGAGGCACACAGAATTATCGGCGGATGATGCAATTGCTGAGTCTTGCGCTCTATCCGGTAGCGATGCGGTTCAATGCCACAATGAATGATGCTCATCTTCTGCAATAGGGCAAATAAATCAGAATACTCGGATAAAATAGTGAAATGGGTTTCCTGCGAGATACAGACAATCCACTGAGCATGCTTCAACTTTGCGCGCAAGAGCAAACGGTCAGTCGAGAGCTTGTTGTGAACGGTTATGCTGAAGGGGAGGTTGAGCAAGAAGGATAGATGCAGAGCCAACGATGCCGGATTATTCGAGAAATGAGCATGGAGATGAAGCACGCCCTCATCCCGAATCTGCCATGCTAGCAAACAGGCTCCCATAACGTGCATTACATTCCGTAACCAGATGCGAGGATTCCTCGATTCTTCGGTGAAGAGGGTACTTAGCATCCTGAACCAACCTCGTGGATTGATGACGAGCCAGAGAACAGGCATGAAGAAGAGAAGTAGAAAACGTCGGGGTGTGAGGGGTAGGATATAGCGTGTCGATTGAGTAAGGGCTTGCGCTGATGTTGGCAGGTTGGGATGTGGCTGTGGACGGTTGGCGAGTGTGATAACATTAACCCCAGACTCGCGCAGGGCAATCACCTCTCGGTAGACAAAGGTTTCTGTCAGATGGGGGAAGAATTGAGCAACATACGCAATCTTAGGTGTCATGATGTCGATTAAACAGTCCCTCTGGAATCTAGCCTATTGGCATCTTCCGCATCGGTATCGGCAAGTGGTAGGTGCAGTTAGAAGCTATAGTAAGCCGGACTTCCTCATCATTGGTACACAACGAGGCGGGACAACCTCCCTCTATAACTACCTGACCCAACATCCCCATTTTAAGCCCCCCTTGCTCAAAGAAATCCACTATTTTGACCTACAACCTCAACGTTCACTCGGCTGGTATCTCGCCCATTTCCCCTTACCCAACCCAAGCCAACCCTTTATCACTGCAGAAGCCTCCCCATACTATCTCTTTCATCCTGGTGTACCTCCGCGAGTAGCAGATACTTTGCCCAATGTCAAACTCGTCGTTCTTTTGCGTGAACCCATTGCCCGTGCCTATTCACAATTCCACCACGCCACCAAACTCGGCTTCGAATCCCGCGACTTCGAGACGGTCATCCACGAAGAGATGCACCAGATAAAAACCAATCGACATCACTCCATCGCTGACCCCATCGCACATCGGGAACGCTCCTATCTGGCGAGGGGCTTATATGCTGACCAATTGATGCGCTGGCTGGAACACTTCCCCCCTGAGCAATTATTAATTTGTCTGAGCGAATCCCTCTTTGAGAATCCCTTGCAAAACTTCAACCAGATTGCCGACTTTGTGGGACTACCGCAAACTTCAATAGCCTCTGCCAAATTTATACCATATAATCGCAGTACCTACTCAAATGCGATGCCTGTGTCTGTCCGCGCGATGCTTGTTGACTTCTTCCAGCCCTACAATCAACAACTGATTGACCACTTCCAACTCGATTTGAGGCTGTGGGATGGCGATTAGTCGGCGCTCCTTTCTCAAGATTGCCGGATTGAGCATGGTGGCGACACTTTCTCAGTTCGGTGGATTTGATAACACCTTTCCCAATGTCCTCTTGATTCTAGTCGATTCACTCAATGATTGGGTAGGTGCGCTCGGTGGACACCCCAATGCCTTCACACCGAACATTGACCGTCTGGCACAGCGCGGGATGTTGTTCACGAATGCCCATTGTGTTGGGACGAATAGCAATGCCTCCCGCACGAGCCTCTTCACAGGCTTGCATCCCATGACATCGGGCATCTATGGTGGGGACACGCTGTATCGGGAGTTGTATCCCCTATTGATAACCTTGCCCCAATTTTATTTACGGGCGCGCTATGGCGTGATGGGGAGTGGTCGCCTCTTCCATGAGATGGATCGCTATTCATGGATGCAGACGGAATTCTTCCCTTTTGAAAATCGCTTTGTGGACGAGGGCTTGAATGGCATCAACTTTGGACCCAATTTCGATTGGGGCGCGCTTGACATTGATGAATCACAGATGCACGATGCGCTGGTGACACAGTGGGGAATCGACAAAATCAACACGCTCGAAAATCCCTTCTTCCTCAGCATCGGACTCAGTTCTACACGCCATCCATGGTATCTGCCAGAAGCACAATACAATCGCTTTAGCCCACAATCCGTCACCTTACCAGATGACTCAACAGCCGTTCTCCCACCCGAAGCCCAAGCCCTCATCGAAAGCAACGGACGACATCGCGCCGTGCTACAAGCCGATCAATGGGCAGAGTCAGTCGCGGCGTATCTGGCGTGCATGGCTTATGTCGATGACAATGTGGGAAAGATACTCAATAACTTGGATGAAAGTCCCCATGCCGATAACACCATCATCATCTTCACCAGCACGCATGGCTTGCATCTGGGCGATAAAGGCATGTGGCTTTTTGATACACTTTGGGAGCAATTGACTCGTGTGCCACTCATCCTTGCTTTCCCCGATGGCACAGCCGAAGCCAACACTGCCGGGCAAAGCTGTGAACAAGCGGTGAGTTTGCTCGATATTTATCCCACCCTCGTCGATTTTTGGGGACGCGAACCCCTGCCACATCTGGATGGGCGCAGTCTCTTGCCACTGATTCGCAATCTAGAGACTCAATGGGAACATCCGGTGCTGATTGCCAAGTCCGAAAATGAAATAGCAGTACGCACAAACGATTGGCGATACATCCGCTATAGTCAAGGAGGGGAAGAACTCTATGAATATATTGGCGACCAGCAGGAATTAATTAACTTGGCGACCAATCCCGCGCGCCGACAAACCAAACAACGCTTAGCCAGCCTTTTACCCGAATTGCCAGAGGGAGACAGCTAAGATGATTGTTGTCGTCTTGGGCATGCACAAATCGGGGACAACCCTTGTGTCGAAGCTCTTGCATCATGCCGGAATCAACATGGTCGAAAAGGAACAACCCGAATCCTATGAAGCCGATGCCTTCTATGAGCGCGAATTGACCTTTGATATGAACTTAGACTTGCTGGGCATCTCACCTGATCATGTCTTGCACATTCCCCGACCAGCCCAACTGTCGATGACCGAATCCCAAAAACAACAGATGCAAGTCATTATCGACACGAACGATCAACGCCACACCGATTGGGGATTCAAAGACCCGCGTACCTGTTTGACTTATTCCGCTTGGGAACAAATGCTACCGCCACACAAGCTCGTCATGATCTACCGCCCCATAGACGACATCTGGCATCGCTTTCAATATCGGGGCAAACGATTCTGGAGAAATTGGACACGAGCTATGAGCTTGGTCAAACGCTGGTGCGACCACAACCAGAGCTTGCTCGACATTCTAAAAACAACCGAATGTGAGACTATCTTGCTGAGTTATACTGGTCTCACGCGTGGGGATACAGACTATCACCGCCTCGAACAGTTCATCGGACGCAAACTCATTGACCAACGTCATCCTCCACGACAACATCAGTCAACATCGAACATCATTCAATTGGCGAAATGGATGGTCGCGCGGACATACCCATACAGCTATGAAGGTATCTTGTCTCAACTGGAACACCACCATCGTCAACAATGTGAGAAAGTAGGATAGTTGATGGAACGCCTTCGCTATCTCCAACTCTACTATCCTGTACTCATATTGATGTTCTGGTTTGGCACATTAACGCTCTTTTTCCCGGTGTTGCCAGAGGTCTTCAACTGGCTATACATCTTGCTCTTCCCGATATTGATTGGGCGGGAATTACTGCGACGCTCGAATGAAGGCTCACTCAAATTTCGCCCGAACATCTTTGAAATCGCCATCGGTGCATATATCATTTATGTGTTTGTCTCCCTGCTCACAAATGACAGCTTCCTCCTCCCTCATTCGATTTATATTGTGGAGTTCTTGTTCCGCATAGTTTCGCCGATATGTCTCTATATCTTTGTTCGCTTGCATCCCCTCGATCAGCCCCAACTCAAGCTGATGGTTTATGCAGTGGCATCATTGGTTCTCATTCAAACCGCCGTGGGTTTTGTCTCCCTAATGTTCCCGACAGCCTTGCCGTCCGCCTATCAACCTCGTCCGGCACACATCTATACTCGTGCGACAGGTACATTCACCTCACCCGAAGGGTATGTCATCACGCTTCAATTTGGCTTGGTGATGCTTTTCTATGGCATCTCACAAAAGGCACGGTTGCGAGAACGACGTTGGTTACAGTTGGTGTTGGGGATCGGCATATTTGGCATCATTTTGGGGCAAAATCGTACTGGCTGGATAACCGCGACTCTGTTACTCATGGTCTTCAGCTATTTAGACCGTAATCTGATTAAGTGGTTCGTCGGTGGCGGGGTGATTCTTGCTCTAGCGACCTTGATTCTCTATCCTGATTTCATCAATCGCACCCTCACACGCCTCACGCAAATTCGTGAAGTTGAGAGTCGGGTGATTATGGATGTAGCGGGGCTTCGAATGTTCTTGGAGAAACCGATCACTGGCTGGGGCTATGCCACCTATGACTTGTTCGATTGGCAGTTCATGGAAAAAGTGTGGGAATTGGAGCCGACCCGCTATGAATTAGCCATAGCAACCTCACATAATGGCTATCTGACCATCCTCGCTGAGACAGGCATCATCGGCTTTTTCTTGTATATGGCGTTGACATTATACTGGTTCGTCCGCACGATTTTAGCACGATATACATCCGTCTATCGGGATAATCGGACGACGTTGGTTTTAATGTGGGCGATGGTTATGGTCGTTCATCTCTCGATGCAAACCGCCGACATGCGTTTCTTCCCCTTTGTCTTGGGCTATTGGTGGTTCACGTTGGCAATGGTTGCCAATATTTTATCGAATGGCTCACCTCAAGATGAAATTCGATCATTATGACCAACCTTCGCCTCATGGAATGGATACTTACGCTCAAACAAGGTGGCTCGCAACAACTCCTGCTCTATAAAGCGCGCATTCTCAAAGAACTAGGTTGCACTATTCACGTCGTTGCCTTGGAAGATGGGGCAGTCCGCCAACAACTCGAAGCAGAAGACATCCCCGTTACACTTATCCAACCCAAACGCTACTCGGTGGCGATATTTCCCTTGTTTTTGTCCGAACTCCGACGCATCCAAGCCGAAGTCAAAGGCTTGATTGAATTGCACAACATCAACATTCTCCAAACCCATCTCCTGAGTGTCTATGACTTTGTGACACCCTATCTACGCCAATCCATCCCCGATCTCAAAGGCTTGCTCTGGACATTCCACAACACCCACTTTGAAATCACTGAACATGACCGCTTCGGTATCAAAGTGCCTGTCTATCGTCGCTTGTATCGGCTTTTCGCGCCCTCAGTTGATTCTATCATTGCTGTATCGGACGATGTGAATCAGTCGATTCAGAACCAATTCGGCTTTTCATCGGATAAAGTTGTAACGATTGAGAATGCGATACCTGTTAATGATTTTCAAGTGGAGGGGCAACGGGATGCCCTCTGTCAAGAACTAAATATCCCCAAAGAGGCAACCTTGCTCTTGACTGTCGGGCGATTGACGGAACAGAAAGGACATCGCTACTTATTGGAGGCGTTAGCCCAGGTACAACAACAGCGTGATGATGTTGTCTTACTCATGGTTGGGGAAGGGGAGCAAGCCGCTTTCTTGAAACAACAAGCTAAGGGACTAAACGTTCACTTTTTGTGGCAACGAGGGGATGTGCCAAATCTCATGGCTTCAGTTGATATTTTTGTATTACCATCATTATGGGAGGGCTTGCCACAGGTGCTACTAGAGGCGATGGCATCCCGACTTCCGATTGTTGCCTCAGATATTGCTGGTGTGTCGCCCCTCATTGATGATGGAGACAATGGGAGACTTGTGCCTGCAGGGAATGCACAAATGTTGGCGGATGCTTTGCTTCAACTCATTCAAGAGTCAAAGTATGCCCAGCAACTTGGCGAGTCCGCCTACGCGACAGTTCGGACAAAATATGATATGGTTCGGTTAGGGAATGATTATTTACACCTCTATACTACCTTGCTGAATCAAGCATCTGATTGACCAGAAGTATGACGTCATCGCCTGAAGTGTCAACCAAGAAAAAGCGCGTCTGTCTCATCCGACAAGCAGTCTATCCCTCAACCACCCCCTTGCTCAAACGCGAAGCAGATACACTCCATCGCAACGGCTATGATGTTTTTGTCATCACCCAACGCGGGTATCAACCGACCAAACCAAGGCACTTTGAGATACAGGATGGTATCCGTGTTTATCGGCTCATGGGAGGACGCAAAAAGAGAGGTATGGTTCGCTATATCTATGAATATGGCTTCTTCTTTCTACAAGTCGTTCTCGTATTGACATGGTTGCATCTGCGCTTTCGGTTTCGCGCCATCCAAGTCAACACCATGCCCGATTTTTTGATATTTACGACGCTAATTCCCAAGCTGTTAGGTGTTCCCATCATTAGCATGATGAAAGAACCCGTACCCGAATTGTGGGAGACGATTTATCAACGCCCGCCCGCCAAATGGCTAATTCGGATTGAACAGTGGGCGATTCGTTATTCCACTATCGTCTTCACCGTGACAGAAGAACTCCGTAGACGCTATATCGAACGCGGGGGCGACCCAGACAAAATCAAGGTCTTGCTCAATGTGCCAGACTGTCCGCGCTGGATTGAAACCGCACAAAGCCAAGCTCAAACCAGACCCATGGGGCATTACAACATTCTCTATCATGGGACGATTGAAGACCGCTATGGACATGAACATCTCTTGCGAGCCATCAAACGAGTGCGCAAGTCCATCCCAGAAATTCGCTTGAACATCACCGGACACGGCAGTGGTATCCCAGCCTTACTCAAGCAGATTCGCGCCTTGGAATTGGAGGATTGTGTGTCCTTTCATGGATGGGTGGCGTTTGGGACACTCGTACAAACCATTCAAACCAGTCATATCGGCATTGTTGCACTCAAGTCCTCGCCTTATTCCAACCTCATTCACACGGGCAAGATGTACGAGTACATTCTATTCAATAAGCCCATTGTCCATGCCCGATTAGATGCTGTGAATGCCAGTTTTGATGATGATGCGATTTGCTATTATGAACCTGCAGATGCGGATCATCTGGCGCATTGCTTATTGACCTTATACCGTCAGCCCGATAAACGCTACGAAATGGCAAGACGGGCACGTCAGGTATTTGATGAAAAGTATGTGTGGTCAAAGCATCAAGCGGATTACTTAGCGGTAATTGACGACTTGACCAGTTGAGACGGTGCATCCCCTGTGTAAGCAAATAAAAAACGCCGAGCCTGCTCCAGATTATTCTCTGTTAACTCTACGCCATCCCGCACTTGCCAGATACGGTAGCCTTGCTTCAGTAGGTATTGAGCAATCTGCTGATTATGTGAGCCATGTAATTCAATAAATAGGTCAGGCTGAAATGCCTGAATCGTCGCTTGCATCCCCATCAAGGCAGACCATTCCATCCCCTCCACATCGAGCTTGATAAAGGCGGGCTGTGGTAATTGATGCGCTTTGATGACTTGGTCGAGTGGGTGAATCTCAATTTGCATCACTTGGGCATCCTCACGGTTGTACAATTCAGCGACTCTTTGGGGATGGGCGGTGCTATACGCTGGGTCATCCGCACAATAGATGAACTCGCTGGATTGCGGGCTATCCCCTAAGCCGAAGGGCATCAGGCGCACATTATCGAAATTATTCAACTGCACATGGTCGAGGATGGCTTGCTGATGAATGGGTACAGGTTCAAAGGTGACGACTTGTCCCTTGTTGCCAACAGCCCGTGCGAAGAAGAGTGTCATCAGCCCGATGAAACCGCCTACGTCATAGACTGTTTTGTCTTGAAAGTCAAGTGATGCGAGGAACAGTTCATCTACAGGGAGGGAGCGAAAGGGCAGGAAACCGAGTCCGCCACGCCGCTTGAGTCCATTGATGTGACCGGAACGCGCAGTATACACCCAATTCTGTGTAAGGCGATGAAGCATTCGTTGGAGGTAAAATTTTGCTGTGTTGAGCATCCTAAATCTCGTGATTTTGGGCGAATTTACTCACAAAATATCAACTTAAAACCGATAGTTTGCCAACCAGAGTGGCGAAATTCTAACATTAACCCTGCCGAAAATATGTTGATTCCTAACAAAAGGTGTGACCTAAAGGATGGAAAGTGACCCAAAAGTTGCCATAAAGTGCTGAATAGAGGATGAAAAGTACCCTATAAATACCCCAAAAAGGACGAGTAAAAATACGCTTATCCTGAGTAATATTACGTCATAAACAACATTGATTAAAGAATCAACCTATTGCTATTCATCATTAGCTTTGGGGGTATCTGCATCATCCATCGTCACCGAATAATCGAGCCATGTTTGGTACACTTCACGACTGTCCGCGTACAAGCTTCTGTCTATCTGGTAGTAATCGAGCCAACTATAGGCATAGGGGTCAACGGGGTTGAGGTTGATGCTCGTCATCAGATACTCGATGGCTTCATCCGTCCGACCTAAGTTGTTTGCAATCCGCATCAAGTGTAGATAGGTAAGCGCATAATCATCATCGAATTCAAGGGCTTGTTCTGCATCGGCTTGGGCTTGGTCAAAGACACCTAATCGACGACACATTTCTCCACGACTGCTGTAGGCATATGCATAATCGGTAAAGCGATCAGTATCAAGCGTAAGAGCTTTTTCGATCATCTCGAATGCACGTTTATTTTCACCGACATCTCGATATACGTTGGCAAGAGTGATGTGAGCGAAAACTGAAAGTGGATCAACCCTGACGGCGAGTTGTGCATCTTCCAACGCTAGTCCTAATTCGCTAACACTAGTGAATAATTCACTGCGTCGGATGTAGACGAGAGATAGGGAAGCATCCAGTTCAACAGCGGTGTTGAAATCGTTCAATGCGAGAATGTATTCAGGCGATTGGAGGTTTAAGCCTTTGATATAACCGAGTTTGCGATAAAGGATGCCCCGTTTGACATAGACATAGGCGTATTCGGGGTCAAGGTTGAGGGCGGAGTTGTAGGCAGAAAAAGCTGATTCGACATCAAACAGGCGTTGATAGGTATCGCCAAGTCGGGCATAAGCATACGATGATTCGGGGTCGAGTTCGGTGGCTTGGAGAAAATCGAGCAGGGCATTGTCGAGGTCGCCAATGGCATAATAGGCATCGCCACGCAGGGTGTAGACTTCGGCATCATCTTGCTCAGATAGTGCGTCACTATAACTCTCGATTTGGTCGTGATAGTATGCACGGTCAAATGCCATAGTCGGGACTTCATCGCTTAAACGGTCACAGAAGTCCGTGAGTTCAGATTGTGCAGTGATGATGAAGATTGAAAGGAGGGTAAAAAATAGTATGAGGGTTAGACGTAGCACAACACGCATAAGATCATTCCAAGTGCAAACTATCAACTGAATTAATCTAAATAATACCCTATAAATGTTATGAGGGCATATCGTGATTTGTTTGTCGATGTCGATAGGGTGTTGCTGAGTAATGACGATAATAAAAAAACCGCCAATTGAGGGCTGAAAGGGTCAGACAGCAGGACTGGCGGTTTCGAGAAGATGTGTCAACATTAGTTTAGTATTATTTATAGAATTTAACCCTTAAGAATAGAATAATTGCTAATTAAAATAGAAAAGCTGTCAAATTAACGAGTTCGCCCAAGAAATTGAGATGAAGATCGAAGTTAGTCGTCTATAAACTGAGGTACAGGGATCATCTTAGATTTAGAAGTCTGAATCTATGCGTGCTATTTTCGTACGCCTTCAGTCAGACCAGAGATTATTTGCTCGGTTGCACTCAAAAATAGCACAATTAAGGGTAAAGTTATGATGACCATCCCGGCGAAAAGGGTTGACCAATCGGTTTGAAATTCTCCAAAAAAGCGTGTCATCCCAACAGGGAGTGTCCACTTGTCTGTCGAGCGCAATAGAACCAGTGGAAAAAAGAAATCATTCCAAAGTGGGACAAACTGAAAAATAGCGACAGTCGCCAAGGCTGGACGAACCAATGGCAACATGATACGACTGAAAATCACGAACTCACTCGCGCCATCAATATGTGCGGCTTCAGTCAATTCAATCGGTAGTTGGCGGAAAAAAGTCGTTAGGATAAATATCGAAAAAGGAATTCCGGTAGCGGCATAAACCAAGATTAATCCAATGCGTGTATCTACCAAGCCAAGGTCGTTTAACAGTAAAAACAAGGGAACAATAGCGAGTCGAAATGGTAAGGTTAGTCCGGCGACAAAAAATGCAATCAGTAGTTGGCTTCCACGAAATTGGTATCGACCAAGAATGTAGCCTGCTAAGGATGAAACAGCCGTTGCAAGCACTACGGATGAGATGGTGATAACAAGTGAGTTGATGAAATACTGACTGAAGTTGGCTTCGCTCCATGCCGTGACATAGCTATCGAAATTAATGGAAGTTGGCAATCCAATAGGTTCACGATGGATTGTGCGGGTGGGACGCATGGTATTGGCAAGAACAATAAACAGGGGAACCAGCACGACAGATGTGTAAACGACCAATACCGCATTGCTACCGACACTGGGGAGAGAACTTCTCAAGAACTTCATTGGATTCTATTTTCCATTCTCTGGAACCATCGTTGGACGATCACCGAAACGGTGAAAATGAAGACGAACATCAGGACCGCTAAGGCTGAGGCTAAACCAAACGAATCGGCTCCACCACGAAAGGCGGTCCGATAAAAGACGAGACCTAGCACATCCGTTGCGCCGCCGGGTGAACCGTCTGAGCCGGTCAATGCCCAGATTATGCCGAACACATTGAAGTTGCCGATAAAGGTCAAAATCGTGACAATACCAATGACGGGGGTGAGCAAGGGCAATTCTACTCTGAGGAAAATCTGAAGGTTACTAGCTCCATCAATCCGTGCCGCCTCTCGTAAATCCTCACTGATGCCCGCTAGTCCGGCACCAAACAACAACATCGGGTAGCCAACCCACATCCACGCATTGACGAGAATAACGGTTGGAAGCGCAGTGGATGGGTCTCCTAACCATGGT
>JANQRM010000300.1 GCA_028284565.1 Anaerolineae bacterium
TCGATGGCGACGTATCTTAAGGAGGAATTTCAGTTGTTGCCGGGCTTGGGATATCGGGTACGGACTTTGCATAGTTTGGCGAATGACATTGTGCGGGAACGTCCTGAGTTGGTCGGTCTGTCGAATGATTTTACGGTATTGGATGAACGAACAGCTGATGATTTGTTACAAGAAGCAGTTGAGACATGGACACGGGCGAATCCCTCTGCACCGGATGCTTATTTGAATGAAGAACATTTCGACAACGCCTATACACGGACGCATCATTGGACGAATTCCGTGAAAAGCATGGCAATGAGTTTTATCAAGCAGGCAAAAGATAAGCAATTGTCTGTAGAAGGTGTGAAGCAACTGCTCAAACAATCGAAACAGTCCTTGCCTCTTGCAGAACTTTGCACAGAGATTTATGAGCAGTATGAGCGTGGGTTGCGTTATCGCGGGGCAGTGGATTTTCAAGATTTGATTCGGCTGGCTTTGCGGGTTTTGGAGATTGATGGCGACTATTTGGCACGATTACGTGGGCGTTATCCCACTATTTTGGAGGATGAAGCACAGGATAGTAGTAAGTTGCAAGAAGATATTTTGCGTCTGCTCGTAAGTGATTCGGGAAATTGGGTGCGAGTGGGCGATCCCAATCAAGCCATTTATGAGACCTTTACGACGGCAAGTCCGCATTATTTGCGAGAGTTCATTCAACACGAGGCAGATGAATCCCGAACCTTGCCGAACAGTGGACGGAGTACAACGAGTATCATCAATTTAGCAAATCGACTGATTGAATGGTCATTGGAACATCCGAATGCTGACATCCGTGCGAAGCAACCGCTTACCCCACCATACATTGAGCCAACACCGGAAGGCGACCCGCAAGGCAATCCACCTGACCACCCAGATAAGGTGGTGCTGTATGGCGAGAAGCTGTCCTCCCAAGATGAACGGGCTGAGATTTTGCGCTCCTTGCGTCGTTGGTTGCCAGATAATCCGACTAAGACCTGCGCGATTTTGCTCCCGATTAATGCGAGTGGTGCGAAGATGGTACAAGCGTTGCGACAAGCCAACCTACCTTATGTCGAAAACTTGCGTTCAACAAGTGGGACACGGGCAATCGTCGGGAGTTTGGCGCGGGTGGTGGAGTATCTGACTGACCCGAAAGACAGCGGACGACTGGCTCTGGCATATCAAGTTTGGCGACGCGATGAACGCGGA
Organism: Anaerolineae bacterium; assembly: GCA_028284565.1. The sequence continues at coordinate 1,207 of JANQRM010000300.1, forward strand.
GATGAAGAAGCCGAAAGTAGTATAGAAAACATCGCCAAAGCCTTGCAGAAAATCAAGTCCGTCGAAGATTATTTGCATCCGCGTGTGACAGACTGGTTAGCTGAGAATGCGGGAGATGACGAGCAATTGATTGACCATCTTTCTGCCTTCCGTCGCGTGGTAAGGCGATGGCAGGGTGCGGCGGACTTGCCGATTGACCAGTTGATATTGACTTTGAGTGGGGATTTGTTCCATTTGGATACAGAGATTGCCACGGCGTATAGTGTGGCGTTATATCTACGACGTTTTGCGGAGTTGCAACCGGAAGCACGTCTGCCTGAATTTACACATGAGTTGCAAGATATCGCCCAAGGGAAGCGGAATTTTAGTGGTGTGGGGGATGACGATGATGCCTTTGACCCAGACCAGCATAAAGGTAAGGTGACGGTCACGACGATGCACAAGGCGAAGGGGTTGGAATGGGACCGTGTGTATATCATGTCAGCGAATAATTATGATTATCCCTCAGCTGACCCCTATGATGTTTTTATCGGCGAGAAGTGGTTTATCCGTGATGAATTGAATTTGGATGCAGAGGCGTTGGCACAATTAGAATCGCTGGCAAATCAACAGCCTTATCGAGAGGGGTTGGCGACACAGGATGCACGGATTGAATATGCGTCAGAGCGATTGCGTTTGCTGTATGTGGGGATTACACGGGCAAGGCAAGAGTTGGTGATTACGTGGAATACGGGTTCACGTGGGGAACAATTGGAGGCGCGTCCCGTGACGGCATTAAGGGATTGGTGGGAACACCGGGAGGAGCCGAATTAGATGGGACAGTTGCCAGAAGATTTTGTCTTTAGCCAGAGTCGCTTGCAGGATTATGTGGATTGTCCGCGTCGCTTTGACCTGCGCCATCTACAGCAATTGCGCTATCCTGCCCCAGAAGTGGACGATATGCTGGAATTTGAACATCGCATGACACAAGGAGAACGCTTTCATCATTTGGTACATCAGCATTTGATTGGCATTTCTGCGGACATATTGAGCAAGCGCATTCAGGATAATGAGGTTAAGAGCTGGTTCGATACGTATCTGCAAAATGGGTTAGATGATGTGCCGACAACTCGCTACCCAGAACGGACGCTGACGGTTAGGCTGGGGGAATATGCGCTGTTGGCGAAGTTTGATTTGGTCGCTATTGGTGAGAAAGTCCTCATCATAGATTGGAAGACCTCGCGGAAGTTGCCGAAGCGTGAGTGGCTGGCAGATAAGTTGCAGACGATTGTGTATCGCTATGTGCTGGCGAAAGGTGGCACACATTTGAATGGTGGGAAGGCGATTGCACCGGAGCAGATCGAGATGCGTTATTGGTATGCCGATCATAATGGTGAGACGATTGCCTTTCTCTATGACACAGCCCAGTTCAAGCAGGATGAAGTCTATCTGCTGGGGTTGGTGGATGAGATTGTTGAACGAACTGAGTTCCCGTTGACAGAGGATACACAGCATTGTCAGTTTTGTACGTATCGCTCGCTGTGCAACCGTGGGAAAGAAGCGGGGAGTCTGATGGAGTGGAAGTTAGGTGATTACGATGAGGCGGATTTGGACGACTTTGAGATTGACATTGACCAGATTGCGGAGCTTGAGTTTTAGGGTATGGCGAAGCAGTGGATTGACCCACAAGCGACGGATGTGCCAGATGATTTGCAGGGTGCTGTTAGTGGGCATCGGCTTGTAGCGGAGAGTCTGGTTCGGCGTGGAATCACAAAGCCTGAATCCGCATTGCGATTTTTGGATGCTGATTTGTATCAACCGAGTTTGCCCGCTGAATTGCCGGATCTGGATAAGGCAGTGCATCGGCTGGAGAAAGCCGTCCGTGATGATGAGCCGATTCTGGTGTGGGGTGATTTTGATGTGGATGGGCAGACTTCGACGGCGTTGTTGGTGTCTGCATTGCGAGATTTGGGTGCAAAAGTGCAATATCACATCCCTAACCGCTTTCGTGAGGGGCATGGGATTCATCTGCCGACATTGAAGCCCTTACTGAATGATGTGGGGGTGCTACTGACCTGTGACACAGGGATAACCGCGCACAATGCGGTGGATTATGCCCAGAGTGTAGGTGTGGATGTGGTGATTACCGACCATCATACCCTGCCTGATACATTGCCGAATGCCTATGCCTGTGTGAATCCGATGCGGTTAGATGAGGGGCATCCGTTGCGGGAGTTGCCGGGTGTGGGTACTGCGTACAAAGTGGTGGAGGCACTCTATGGAGAAAAATCGAGTGAGCATCTGCTGGATTTGGTGGCGATGGGAATTGTTGCGGATGTGATGGTGCAAGTGGATGATACGCGCTATCTGTTGCAACGAGGATTAGAGCTACTGCGGGAGAATCCACGTCCGGGCTTGCTGGCGATGATGACTCGTGCGGAGGTATTGCCTGCATTTCTGACGGAGATGGATATTGGGTTTTCGTTGGCTCCACGATTGAATGCGCTGGGACGGTTGGCTGATGCGAATCCAGCTGTGGAGTTGTTGACGAGTGATGATTCGGTTTTGTTAGCAGAGCGTATCAATGAACTGGAAGGCTTGAATCAACGGCGACGCTTTTTGACACGACAAGTTTATGAATCTGCCAAACAGCAAATTGAAGGGGATGATTCCCTGCTAAAGTATGCGGTGTTGGTTGTGACTGGTGAGGATTGGCATACAGGGGTCGTCGGGATTGTAGCAAGTCGTCTTGCAGAAGATTATCTGCGTCCGGTGATTGTGCTGTCAGAGATAAATGGTGTAGCAAGTGGCTCTGCACGTTCTATCGAAGGCGTGAATATTGTCGAGGCGATTCGGTCGCAGGCGAATCTGCTGAACTCCTTTGGTGGTCATAATATGGCAGCTGGCTTGAGCTTGTCTGCTGATAATGTATTCGCGTTTCGTCGGGGTATATCTAGCGTGGTGCGAGAGATGATTGGTGAGGTCGAGATTCAGCCGACTCTACAATTGGATGGCATCCTTGGATTTGATGAAATTGATCTGAGTTTTGCAGAAGATATTTCACTGCTTGCACCATTTGGCAATGGGAATCCCCCACTCACTTTGGCGACCAAAAATGTGAATGTGAAAAGCAGAAAGACGATGGGCAGTCGGGGCGACCATCTGAGTTTGCAATTGGAAGATGCGCAGGGCAATCAACAGCGTGTCGTGTGGTGGTTTGGGGATGTGAACGCGATACCGCAGGGTAATTTTGATATTGCCTATACTGTGCGGGAGAATGTCTTTCGAGGCAATCGTGATGTCATGGTAGAGTGGTTAGATGCGCGCCCGATTGGTGATTCTGCGATAGAAGTCTCGACGAAGCCCGCTTATGAGATTGTGGATTATCGTCGGCATGAACAGCCCAAAATGATGCTTGAGCAAGTGAAACGGGATAATCCTGATGCACTGATTTGGTCAGAAGGTGATCGAGAAATCGACGGTATGAATCGCTATCAACTTGAACCTGCGGAAACGCTGATTGTGTGGACAGTTCCAGCAAGTGTGACGATGTGGCAAGCAGGCTTAAATGTGGTTCAACCACAAAGGATACTTTTATTTGGGAATGTCCCTGATGCATCACCCAAAGCATTGATTGAAACGCTGGTTGGACTAGCAAAGTACGCCATCAATCATAAAGAAGGTATTTTCGTTCTGAATGAGTTCGCGACGTATACTGGACAAACAGAACGCGCCATCCGAGCTGGGTTGGATTGGATACAGGCAAATACAGCGATGCGATTTTATCAGATAGATGATGAGGTGTATGAAGTTGAGATGGGCGAAAAGCCTAGCGAATCGACCACACCGCAACTCCTAAAGATGCTATTGGATGAAACATCCGCTTATCGTCGATTCTGGTTGCGACAAGATTTTAACGCTTAACCAGCCAATCACTTGCTGAGATGGGATTGTGTTGACGAAATTGATGACGCATCCGCCCGAAAACATCGACACCCATTTGTAGCAAGACATGCGGAATATCTATGGGAATCCAATTTTCGACGATGGTTTCATCATCACAGCGATAAAAATCCATCACACGCATGTTGAGCTTCTTGTTCGTTGGTGGCATCCCCAGAAAATCGTTTCCAGTATGAGTCATTCGTAGATAGCCCCATCCCCCCGTCACTGCATAATAACCATCCCCAATGCGGATGAAATGACCTTGTGCGCTTCCGCCACGATCTGCAAATGCGACCAAAAAAGGAATCTGATGATAGTCTTCAAAACCCCGAAGACCGCGCGTTGTGCCAATGCCAGCTGGACCAAACCACATGAAATTGGGATGCCAATGCTTGACCATTTCCATTTCATCGAGGACTTCACGAGTCGGGGGTTGCTGATTAAATCGCCCCAGTGCAGCATGCATCTTGAGGATACGTTCTATCGACTGCTTAGAAATAGCTTCATCTTGTGGAGATAAAATCACACCGTCATGGGTCATGGGTGGCAACCAGTGCATCTCTCGTCCAAGACTCGGCGCAATCAACCAGATTCCGACCTGTCGCATTAAATCGAGGAAATCAATGAAGACATAGCTGGTTGCAATTTTCCCGTCGCGGAGTTCGTGACCTTCTGCAAAGCGGACATTGACGACCCCACGCGATGCCGGAATACCCAACCAGTCGTGAGCGAAAGTGCCGACATAATGCCCCATACATCCTATCCAGTTGGTGTCTCGATAACGCCCACCCGCTACAATGTCATCCCGACGCTCGACATCAGGTATTGCTTGGCGGAGTGGTTCCCAAAGTTGCGTTCTGACAACCTCCAATTCATTCAATTCATTAATGGGATGAGTGACATTGACCTCTGCATGACGTCTTCGATTGCCGTCGCCGTGGTCATTGCGCGAGCTAGCGTTTTGTCCTTGACGCGAGAAAGAGTGTAACTCCCAGCTGAAATGATTTTGAAT
>JANQRM010000314.1 GCA_028284565.1 Anaerolineae bacterium
CCCACTTCTCATCATACCAATGAGGTCGCTATTTGACGCTGGGAATTCACGAATTTCAATATCAAACCCAGTGGCATTGGTCGCTAAACACGCTCCTGACTGACTTCCACCCCCACCAAAGACAACAGGGGTCCCACTCAGTGGTAAGGGAGATGGTGTATAAGTTGGGGATGGTGTAAAGGTCAGTGTTCGGCTGGCGACTGGAAGCGGTGTTCCATTTGCAGGCGTGTCGATGATGCCGGGATTAGTTTGCCCCGGACCAGCGACGACTACTTGTGTTCCCTGAACAGTGGGTACGGAGGATAATTCCAGAACTTCCGATAATTGGGCATCATCTTGTGGTGCATTCATCATGAGGAGGATGCCCGCAAACAAAACAATCCCAATGAACCCTGCGACAGCTGTCAATGGGACACGGAAGCGAGTTGTTCGTATGGGCTTAGCTTGACGGGTTGCTGGACGCGCGTGTATTGGCATGGTATGTTCCGCTGAAATGGGTTGCGGAACATTGCCATTAGGGTTGTGTCGGACTTGTGCCTGTTGGCGCACTCGCCCAGATAGTGGTGGGAGTTGACCAACTTTGGCATCAGTTTCTCGCCAGACAGTATCAGCAACCGTGCGCCATTCGTCCACCATTGAGCGACAGGTGGCACAGTCTCGCAAATGGGATTCCAGCGCGCGTTTTTCACCAACCGTCAGTGTGTTGGCAATAAAGAAAGGAATGAGGTCTTGATAGTATTGTTCCGTCATGTTAGAAGCTCCCTTCTTGACGCAGGATACGCTTCAATTGTGATTTGGCACGATGTAAGCGACTCTTCACCGTTCCCTCTGCGATGCCGAGAACTTCCGCGATTTCGGGTCCACTGAGTTGTTGATAAAACGTCAACGTTAGGATTTCGCGGTGTTCATCAGATAGGCTATCGAGGGCTTGTTGCACGGTTTCCTTGTTAAATTGACGTTCCGCATATTCCATAGGACCTGTTTCATCACTCGCGATACCATAGGTTTCATCCAATTCAACCAGCGTGGGTCGGCGACGTCGGCGGGCATTGATAGCTCGGTTGCGGGCGATGACCAGTAACCACGTCCGAACCTTACTCTCTCCCCGAAAATTCGGTGCATTATTCCACGCCGCCAGCATCACATCTTGTAGCACCTCTTCTGCCAATTGGCGATTGTCTAACTGTGTCAACAAAAACCCCAGTATGGCTCGTCCATGTCGTGCATAGAGTTCATCGAGAGCGCGCATATCACCCGCAATCATCCCACGAATCAACGAGAGGTCGGGGTCAATTGGTTGTACTTGTGGTTGTTCGACCATGTTCCCTTTCCCTTGTCTACATTGCTTTAGACACATCTCGTTGAGCTAGAGTTCCAAAATCGATAGAATCGTAGCCGAATGCATGAATAAAAAATAGAGACGCTTAATCCACTGAAGCTATATGGTTGACCTACGCATCTTAGCTTTCTGCCGTTGGGTGTGCCACCAAAAATTGATATACTTCTTGTAATTCACATGGGAGTTTATTATGTCGATTACCAAACAAGATGCCCTTGATTATCATAATTCGGGTCGTCCGGGCAAAATTGAAGTCACCCCGACCAAAGCCCTCTCAACCCAACGCGATTTAAGCCTCGCCTATTCGCCAGGGGTGGCGCATGCAGTACGCGCAATTGATGAAGATAAAGTCACCGCTTTTGAATTGACCGCCAAAGCGAATCTAATTGCTGTCGTCTCCAATGGGTCAGCGATTCTCGGCTTGGGGAATTTGGGTCCTTTAGCCTCTAAACCCGTGATGGAAGGGAAAGGCGTTCTCTTCAAGCGATTTGCCGATGTAGATGTGTTCGATATCGAAATTGATGCCAAGACGATTGATGAAGTGATTGCCGTCTGCAAAGCCATTGCGCCAACCTTTGGCGGAATTAATCTGGAAGATATTAAAGCACCTGAAGCCTTTGAAATTGAAGAACGCCTCAAGAAAGAACTGGATATTCCCGTCTTTCATGATGACCAGCATGGAACGGCGATTATCACAGGGGCGGCATTGATTAACGCCTGTGAATTGACAGACCGCAAACTGAACAACCTGAAAGTCGTGATTGTTGGTGCTGGTGCGGCGGCGGTTGCATCGGCTCGGTTCTATGTCACGTTAGGCGTTCCCTCCGACAATATCATCATGGCGGACATTGATGGCATTGTCTACAAGGGGCGCAAGAAGGGCATGGACAAGTACAAAGCTGTGTTCGCCACAGAGTCTAAAATCCGTACCTTAGAAGACGCACTCAAGGGTGCGGATGTTGTCGTGGGTTTGTCTGCGAAAGACGCGATACAAGGAGAATGGCTCAAGGGGATGAATGAAGAGCCGATTATTATGGCACTAGCAAATCCTGACCCCGAAATTACTCCCGAAGAAGCCCTTGATGTCCGCCCTGACGCAATCATGGCAACAGGACGTAGCGACTACCCCAATCAGGTGAATAATGTGCTGGGTTTCCCCTTCATCTTTCGAGGCGCATTGGATGTCTATGCCCGGCAAATCAACGATGCGATGAAATTAGCGGCGGCGAAAGCTCTAGCTGAATTAACGAAGCAGGATGTCCCCGATAGCGTCTTATCCGCCTATGGATTGACCGCCCTAAAATATGGCAAGCAGTATGTCATCCCCAAACCCCTCGACCCGCGTGTCCTGTTGTGGGTAGCTCCAGCGGTGGCACAAGCGGCGATTGAATCGGGCGTGGCACGGCGCGATGACCTTGACCTTGAAGAATATGAGAAAATACTCATCGCTCGACAAGGGCGTGGACGACAACTCCGCAATCAGATTATCGCTAAAGCACGACGGGGTGATAAAAAGCGGATTGTCTTTGCAGAAGGCGAAGAATCCAAGATTATTCGGGCAGCGGCACGGGTCAAAGATGAAGGTATTGGTGAACCCATCCTCATGGGCAGACCAGAGCGTATTCATAAGACGATTGAAGAACTCGGCTTACGCTTTGAACCCGAAATTTTGGACCATTATGTCGTAGACAACATCCCTGAATACACACAAGCACTCTATGAATTACGTCAACGTAAAGGCGTGACACCCCGTAAAGCGCGCTCCTTACTCCGCAATCGCAATTATTATGCCTGCATGATGGTGAAGATGGGTGAGGCAGATGTAATGCTGAGTGGCTTGGCACAAGAGTATCCGGAAGTGTTGCGTCCTGCTCTACAGATTTTTGGGACACGTCCCAATGTTAATCATGCCAGTGGTGTCTATATCATGGTTGTGAATGGGCGAACCTTCGTATTCACAGATGCGACAGTCAATATTGACCCCGATTCTGAGTCCTTAGCCGAGATTGCCATTCTCGCCTCTGATTTTGCTAAAACCCTTGATGTCGAACCCCGTGTGGCGATGTTGTCCTTCTCTAATTTTGGTGCAACACCCCACCCTTTGTCTGAGAAAATTCGGCTCGCTGTCGAGATTGTGCGGGAACGGCGGCGCGATATTGTCATTGATGGCGAAATGCAAGCCGATACCGCTGTGGTTGCAGAAATAATCGAAGACCGTTATCCCTTTAGCCAAGTGAAAGATGCCAATGTGTTGGTGTTCCCCAATTTGGACTCTGCGAACATTGCGTATAAGTTGCTCGACCATCTCTCTGATGCAGAGGCGATAGGTCCTATTCTATTGGGAATGGGCGCGCCAATTCATGTTCTTCAAGCGGGTGAAGATGTGGAGGATATTGTTGCCATTGCCGCCTTTTCAGTGGTAGATGCACAGAGTCGTTCCAGCCGAGGATATTAGCGATTTGGGCGATTTGATAACGGAAAACAAACCGAAATATACATTGATTCCTAACTAAAAGGCGCAAAAAGGGTGGACAAAAATCTCGAAAACCCTCGCAAACGACCTCAAACACCCGAAAATGCGCCGTTTTATGCCATTTCGCGCCAAATAAAACCCATAAGGATTTACTTATCACGAGTAATAAACCGCAAGAATCAACATTGAGAAATGAATCAAGCTATCATGCAAAAATTGCGATACCATGAAGACCAATTTATCACTTTACCCGATGTCGCTGGCGAGACCTTGCATGTGCGTTATTGGGATGTGGGGGACGGTGAGGAGGTCATCTTTTTCTTGCATGGGATTGCGGCTTGTGTTGAATCGTGGGCATGGACTATTGAACCTTTATTGCCTCACTATCGTATCCTCGCACCCGATTTTCCCGGTCATGGCAGAACTTCTGCGCCAAGCAATCCACATTTTTATCAAGTCGGAACAATTATCGAAGCCGCCGCTGACTTTTTGAATGCAATGGATGTGATTGCCCCCGTGCATGTGGTCGGGAACTCGGCAGGTGGGACTGCCGCGCTTCATCTAGCCATCCATCACCCACAATGGGTGAAGAATCTTGTCGTCATTGACCCTGCTGGCTTGCATAAGACGATTCACCTTGCCTATCGACTGCCCGGCACACTCCCTTTTGTGAATACAGCCCTGACACTGCCCCCAGTTCAGTCGGTTGTGCGATGGGTCTTCCAGCAAGTGGTCACAGAGAAGCCCATTGGGAACGTGTGTGCAGAGCAAATTTACTACTACCTAGAACAAGAGCATACTCGTCGGGCAATTGTCTATCTATTGCAACATGGGACATCACTTGACGGGATGAAGCACATTTTCAAACCATCTGAATTGCAAGGGATTGCTAATCCGACGCTGATTTTATGGGGAGAGCATGATCCGGTTATTCCAGCATCTCAAGCCGATATTGCTCTCCAACATATTCCTGACAGCCGTGCGGTGATCTTCCGCCATTCGCGACATGCCCCTCAAGTTGACCGTGCAGATGAGGTCGCTCAATTGTTGCATCAATTTTTCCGTGACAATCGGTTGGATGATGAGACAGAAGCAATCGGCAAGGTCTATCGCTAGGAATTTATCTGGCGTTTTTGGGCTTCCTGTTCCCAGTTGTCTAATCCTGTTTTCAAGATAGTTCGCATGACTCGCTTGGCATAGAGGCTCATTAACCATCGGATGGGTTGTGGGAAATCAGGTTCAAAGTCAAAGGAAATCGTGACGTGGGTTCCCTCCTCAATTGCTTCCAATTGATTGGTCGCAATCATTGTTTTCAATGGATAGGGGTATTTTGAGGTATCAACTTGTGATTTATAGATGCGCTTAGGTTCCCAAATGAGAACGTCTTCTCGCCATGAAACCCCTTCGAGGTTCGCACACACCATCCCCGTTAACGCGCCATCTTCATCGTATTCTGGATGTTGATATTGAAGATTGGGAGCCTGTTCTCCATTCCATTGAAAGTCGGTCATGATGTCCCAAAGAACATCTTGAGAAGCAGAAATGAGTTTGGATTCGGATACGCGATACATGAATGCCTCCTTGTTTTACATTAGGAAAGCATCGTTTCTAGTGCCGAATCAAGCGAAGTTACTGCCATCTACTGCCAAGTTAACTATTAACAAGCTTTAAGCCATTCCCCGTGAGTGCCATGACCACGGTTGCGTTTTCATCAATGACTTCTTGAATCTGTGGAACAGCGGCAAGTACGACGGCACTAGTTGGTTCGACAATCAAGCCGTGTTTTGCCAATGTTGTCTGGGCAGATTGAATTGATTGATTGTCTATGGTAAAGGCATACCCGTCTGTTTCGTATAACGCTTGTAGAACTGCTTTGCCACGCACGGGTTGCTCGACGATGATTCCGTCAGCAATTGTGTGAGTGGGGTGTACTACCGGAGTCGTTTCTGCACGCTGTTCCCATGCTTGCACAACCGGATTGCATCCTGCAGATTGCACTGCGATAAGTTTGGGTCGTTTGTCTATATAGCCCTTATCCAATAAGGCTTTGAAGCCACGTGCAAAACCGAGAAATAAGCCTCCGTGTCCGACAGGTGTGACAATCACATCCGGCGCGCGACGACCCAATTGTTCCCAGACTTCCCAAGCGACGGTGGTTTGTCCCAAGATGAAGTACGGACTCCATGCATGACTTGCATAAGTGGTCATCTTGGCGGCAGATTGACAGGCGAGTGTCTTCGCGTGTTGCCCACCTCCAACTTCGACTAACTCCCCACCGAAAGCCTCAATGAGACCCTTCTTCGCAGGTGAGCCATCGTCTGGTACATAAATTTTTGATTGAATCCCCGCCACACTGCTATACGCCGCGACAGATGCTCCAGCATTGCCGGAGGAATCTTCGACAACTTCACGGACATCATGTGAGGCAATATGGTTCATGACCATGGTCGTGCCACGATCTTTATAGGAGCCAGTCGGATTGAGATATTCCAATTTGGCATGGAAGCGAAAGCCATCAATGGTTGTTTCGACAAGTGGAGTCATGCCTTCACCCAGCACTATTTGCTTCTTCACTGGGATCATTGCCGTATATCGCCAGAGGGAAAAGTCATCTGCAATAATTTTGTCCGCATCAAATTCAGGGAGTTCAGCAAAGTCAAGTGGATGCTTACAGGTTTCACATCGCCATGCTAGCGGATTCGCCATTTCGGAGCAGGCTGTGCATATCAAGTTCGGCATCGTTATCTCCAATGTAACTTAAACGATTAAAATTTTGCGATATTATCAAAATACTTAAATAAATTAACCAAAATATACAAAATTCATTGATTTTATCGGTGTTTTCGGATAGATTATGATTATTCATTTGTTCATATTCGGAGATAATCTACGATGCAATCTGATGTGGTCTTTAGCCCCGAACAACACACAATTTGGCAGACACTGTATCACAAATTGATGCCCCGCGTCGAACAATATGCCTGCCAAGACTATCTGGATGGTTTTGAACTGATGCAGTTAGCCGATGACCATATTCCGTCAGTTGATGAGATGAACGCGCAAATCACGCCACGCACTGGCTGGCGCACTGAACGGACGAGTGTTCGCTATACGGATGCCATCCCTTGGTATCATAAATTTAACGAGAAAATCTTCCTCATCACGGACTTTTTACGCTCGTGGGAAGAAATCAAGTGGACACCGGAACCTGATGTCTTTCATGATGTGTTTGGACACTTGCCGTTTATGACTCTGCCCCACTATGCTGAACTCGAAGAATTGTTTGCCCCAGCGTTCCTCGCCGCTAAGACCAAAGAACAACAAGAAAATATTAAACGGCTGGCATGGTTTAGTACCGAATTTGGCATCATTCGGGAAAATGGGAAACTTCGCATTTTTGGCGCAGGACTTATCTCTGGTGCAGCGGAATTCGATAATGTCATCAACAATAAAGTTCCCCTAATGGACTTTACGATTGAGAACGTCATTCAATATGACAAAGCGGTCTGGGAACACAACTCAACTCTCTTCGTCTTTGATTCGATTGAGCAACTGAGCGAAGAATTGAACCGCTACTTCGAGCCAATTCAAGCGGGATATGAACCTCAGTTGATGGTTAAGTCCCTATATAGTTGAGGGTTTGCTTGCTTGCATAAGGGCGAATTGCTTTTCTGCATGGCGACGGGCGTAACCGGCTGATGCTGGTGGTTTTGCTGTCAGATAGTGATCAACTAACACTTCCAGATATTCACGAAATGGTGTGTAGGTGATGCCAAGATCGATCTTGCTCAAGCTGTTATCGAGCTGACTCATCCAGCGTTCTGTAAATGGCGAGCAATCGGGCAAGAAACCCTGTGCTTGTAGCTCGGTATATTTATAGCGGATGATATGGGGAGTGACGCCCATGACATCGCCCAATTCTTGCAAGAACTCGTCAATGGTCAGGCTCTCATCTTGTGACAAGTTATATGCCTTGCCCTTGCCTACTCCGCGGTCAATGATGTGATGAGTGGCTTCGATGACATCTTCATCGTAGATATGATTCATTGGATAACTTGGTGTTTCTGGAACAAGGATTGGTCCGCCATCCTGTAGACGTAAAACATAGGCATACAAGCGTTGGAAGGGATCGCGCAGACTATTGACCATCGGTAGACGCAGAGTGGTATAGGGAAATTGGAAAGCCTCCCATGCTTGCATCAAGACATCTTCTGCTTTGCGTTTATTCATCCCGTACACCCACTCTTCATGAGCAAAGGTGACATCCTTGGGTTCTGGGATGAGTCTTCCCCTGTATTCGCTTTCCTTAAAGGGACGTTCAATATCCTCTCGTACTAGATACACTTGTCCGGTACTCATCATGATGTAATGGTCTACGTTGTCGCGGAATAAGTTGACTACCTCATACGCTTCATCCCCGTTCAATAGCACAAAATCCACGACCACGTCGAAGGACTTTGCAAGTAAAGCACGGCGTAATTGGGAAGCATCTGTGCGGTCTGCATGTAGCCGATGGACAACATCCGGCAAATCATCTGGTGAGACTCCCCGATTCAAGACTGTAATTGTATGTCCTGCTTCGAGCAAACGGTGTGTGAGTTGATAACCAAGATTGCGCGTCCCACCAATGATCAAGATGTTTTTCTGCATCAGATCAGCCTTATGATTATGTGTACAAGAGAAAGAGCGACACTCAATTCAATACCGCTTCCATTATATAAGCAAACTATCTCACAATGCCTTAACAACCCGCCAAATTTTTAGTCATTTTTTACAAGATGCGGTAGGAAATTTGTAACCTTGACAATTTTATGGTGCGATATGCCAATGCTTAAGTTTCGAGAAAGCGTCCCGTGTGTTATAGTCGTTTGTATGATGAAGACAGAACACACTTGGGTGAAAGTTGACCGTGAACGAGGTTGGAGAGACATGATGCAATCCGCATTCAATGTCATTGATCCGGTTGCGCCATTGGTAGGGCAAT
>JANQRM010000315.1 GCA_028284565.1 Anaerolineae bacterium
TGGAACTCGATGAAGCCAAGAAAAGTGGGCTAGACAATATTCAAGTTCTTGCCGATTTGGGCTATTACGACTTGCTCCAACAAGAGGATATGACCGTCCTCAAAGCAGTAACTCAGTTATGGGGCAAATGCTTGTCGATGATTGGCATTGAATCGGGCAAGGTCGGCATCTATGGCACATGGGACATCAACGAGACGATTGAACTCTTCAAAAGCCTTAGCGAAGCCTATCCACAAATCGAGTTCGTCGGTGAATCGGGGACAACACTCTTCGATGAAGCTATGCTCACCAAAGACTATGATGAAATCGAACGCCTCAAATCCGTTGCCCAGCGCACCAATGATGTGATGGAAAGCGCTTGGAATTACCTCTCAAGTCAGCAGATCGATGGCAATACACTCGTGGATAGTGATGGCAATCCGATTACGATTGGCGATGTCAAAGCCTTTGTCCGCCGTGAATTACTCTCCGTCGGGCTAGAAGATACCGGCATGATATTCGCGCAGGGACGTGATGCGGGCTTTCCACATAGTCGCGGCGAAGCGGATGATGTCCTCAAGCTCGGACAATCCATCGTGTTCGACCTTTTCCCACAAGAACTCGGTGGGGGCTATTTCCACGATATGACGCGGACATGGTGCTTGGGATATGCACCGCCTGAAGTTCAACAGACATATGATGATGTGATGGAAGCCTTTGACCGCGCCATCGAGACCTTTGGAGTCAATAAGCCAACCCATCTGATGCAAGAAGCAGTTTTAGAGACCTTCGAGGGCAAAGGATATGCCACCAGTCGTCAAGATTCCACAACACAAGAGGGCTATGTCCACAGCTTAGGGCATGGTGTGGGTTTAAACATCCACGAGCGTCCGTCGATTAGCCACCTTCGCAAAGAGGACACATTCCAAGTCGGGAACGTTGTCACCATCGAACCCGGACTCTATTATCCAGAAAAGGGCTATGGGGTGCGTATTGAGGATTTGTGCATCGTCACGAAAAACGGCGAACTCATCTCTCTGACGCCCTTCCGTAAAGACTTGGTGATTCCTATCAATGGTGTGACAACTTAGTCGACAATGAGTTCCTATTTCATATGATGTCAAACAATTTGTTGCTCGCTGAAACGGGGTAAACCGATGGCGCATATCTCCCAAAGATTATCCAATGCCTTAGAGGGCGCATTAGCTGGCGGGGGGTGATCCTGCGACATCTCCGTTGTATGTGTTCGGTCCTTTTTTGCGCCTTATCATTGTTGCTGGAGTCTGTCAAATAACCTTTGGCGCAAGTATCTGGCTCGTTGTCTTAACCGTGATTGTCGTTTCTTCCATGTATCGTCTGGTGATGATCTGGGTGGTCGATAGCACGGGTGGTAGTGGGCTTAGTGAAGAAGAGTTTGGAGGATTGGCAGTTAAGGTCAATTCGAGTATCACAGTGATCGAATATACACTAACGTTCTTAGTGAGTATGGCGGCACTGGTCACCTTTATTGCTGACCGTTTACCCATCTTAAATGAAGCGGTTTTTGGCATTCAATATCGGACATTCGTCGCCATTATCTTGAGTATTGTAACGGGGTGGCTGGTCAATCGGGGACCTCGAACTGCCGCACGTGCCTTTGGACCCGCAACAGCAGGCGTGTTAATCTTCCTGTCGGTCATGATGTTCGCAACGATTGCACCATTTGGAATACAACTTCCATCCTTTGATTTGCAAGCCTTTCATCCTGATAACGTCGTCATCACCTTGGGAGGCTACGCTCGCATTTTGGCTTTGATGACCGGGATCGAGATTTTTGCCAACTTAGTCGCGGCATATGATGGAAGCCCCAAAGAGCGCAGTCGAAAAGCCTTTGGGAGCTTGATTATCATTATGGGAACGACCTCACTCACCATGTTAATTGTGGGACCTGCTATATTCTCGTTATCTGATCCGATGCATGCAGAGGTTTCCGTTTTTACACAAACAATGGATCACTTGCTCCCGGCACCGTTAGCGCTTTTAGGGACTTTCGTTGGTGTAGCGGTATTGTTATCTGCATCTGTCTCCAGCGCACAAGGTTTACAGAACCTTGCATTAGGCTTGCGCTATCGACATTATCTACCAGCGTTTGTTGGGCAACGCAATCAATTTGATGTGGCAGATAAACCCGTCTGGATTGAAGTTGGGGTTGTCTCCATAATATTCCTTATTTTGGGAACAAGTGAAGAGACCTACCTTGCACTCTATGCCGCAGGCGTGTTTATCCTCTTGAGTATGACAGGTTGGGCGGCGACTAAACGTTTATTGAGGGAGATGCAACAATCTCAAACTGTCAACACGGTCGTTGCCTTGATTGGAACTGTGACAGCGGCAGTCTTAACCACAGGGGCAACCCTTATCATCTTTGGGGAGCACTTTCAAGAAGGTGCATGGACATATTTTGTCATGATTCCAGCTTTGTATATGGTGTTCACATTCTTTCGGAATAAGCTGGGTGAACCCACTGCTGGAGAAAATCGTATCGCGCGCCTCGTTGCTGAACAACGTCATATCGTGATTTACCAACCTGACCCACCATCAGAAGGCTCGTGGGCTGACCCGCACTTTAAGCGGATTATGATTCCACTTTATGGTTCGGCTTTTGCAGAACAAGCACTTTCACTGGCGCAATCACTCGCCTCAGAATTCGACGCAAGACTTACACTCTTTTCAATTGAATCAAATAATTCTTCAAATGCTGATGGTCATAATCATGATCGCCTTCTGTAGTTGATTTGGAGCAAGTGGCAACACCATTACATACGGCAGGTCTACAGACAAACCGAATTATTGAATATGGTTCGACAGCCCACATGCTCCACCACGTTGCAGAACAACACAATATAGATTTGATTTTGATGAGTACACATGGTCGCTCAGGCATTAAACGCTTATTATTTGTCAGTGTGGCAGATCAAATCGTTCAGATCGCACAAATTCCCCTGCTTCTACTTCGTCCAAGCAATAATTGGCGGAGTCGTTGGACAGAATTTCGTATTTATTAATTACATTGGATGGCTCTGCCAATGCCGAAGCGATTTTAGATTATGCCAAGTTGTTTGCTCAGCGATTTAAAAGCAAAATTATCTTGTTGTCTGTACCAAAGCAAAACCAGTCAGAAGAGACCTTAGCATCGATACGTCAATATTTGGAAGGAATCAAAAATCGTTTAGCTGACAGTGATATTGACGTTCAGACACGTGTGATAGGTCAAAATGCAGGACACACCATTGTTCAAGTCAGTCAGGATGAAGAGATTGACCTGATTATGCTGCTGGCAACACATGGGCGCGGCGGGTTTGATCGGCTGATGCTAGGGAGTGTTGCTGATTTAGTGGTTCGGCATACAACCTGTCCAATATTACTTGTTTCAGCACGAGGATAAACCTGAAGCAGGAATTAAGGCACGTAAGTCAGCATATTTTCATACAAGCGAATCACACCTTGCATATTTACCTTGCGGACAATATCGACTTTTGCTCGTCCTTTACTATACCGAGTGTAATTGACAACGGTTTGTCCGCGAGTATGCTCTCCCCTGAGTTCCACCGTTACATGACGTTTTTCTGTTTCCAGAATCAGTTGGGGTTCTAAAGTAATTGCCATTGCCAGCGGGTCAGGGAGCCAGTGACCAATTGCGCGGTTCCCAAACTTTTTCATCACCTTGTCATTGATTCCTGCATAAAAGGTCGATAGTGATGTGCCGAGCTGACACATTCGCTCATGGTCTTGCATCGGGATGGGATGTTCGACAGTGGTTTCCCAACTGAGCATCGTAGCTTGTTCAATCTCATTCAGAACAATATAAGCGGCTTCAGGGTCGATAAAGATATTAAACTCAGCTGTGACTGTCGGCGTATTCCCGTGTCCATCAACTGCCCCTCCCATGAAGGTGAACTGTTTGAGTTTGGTCAAGAAGGTTGGGTCGAGTCGTGTAGCCAACGCAATATTTGTGAGTGGAGCAAGTGCAACCAGTGTGATTTCATTGGGCGCTTCATTGACAAGACGAATTAACGCCATCACTGCATGTTCATCTTCCAACGTTACCTCGCAGGGTGGGCGGGCATCCCAATCCCCCAAGCCATCATTCAGATGATAGCTTTCTTCGTTATACCATGTCTCAACTAAGGGGCGGTCAGCGCCACCATAGACAGGGACAGTTTTGCCAACTTGTTGGAGAACCGTCGCCACATTGCGATTGACTTTGTCTAGATGCACATTGCCTGTAACAGTCGTGATGGCTTCTACTGTTACATCGGGATAGGTGAGTGCCATCATTATCGCTTCGGCATCATCAATGCCAGCATCTGTATCAATAATCAGTCGCATTGCGGTTGCTCCTATAGTTTAGCTCGGCTGGCAAACGGGTCCATCCGGCGGATAGGTCCATGATTGGCGTACACGGGGGTCGGTTGCCATCGCCCGAAATTCGTTGTAGATGGTCACTAAGTTTTCACAATCGCCGACGATTTCTGCGGCTTGTCCCTGTAGATACCAGCATTCAAATCGCCGTTCCGGGATGGGGACATCCTGCATGATTTGTAACGAGGCACAACGATGGAAGGCATCTTGCGCGGACTCAAAATTCCCCTGTAAGAAGTATTCACGTCCCAACTGATACCAGCCGTCCGACCATTGTGGGGCGCGCTCGGTCACTTCACCACAATAGCGGATCGCCGCCTCTCGTTCTCGCATCGTACTCGACAATTCACATAGCCGGAAACGCGCTTTCACATTCGCCTCGTCAAATGCCAATATTTGGAAATAGGCAACGGTCGCCGTGTCGCTATTGCCAATTTGCAGGGCATAGAGGGCTTTCTCGAAGTGCAATGGAATCAGCCGATGATTATAAGTCAGGGCTTGGGTGACGGTCTCCACGGCTTTGTCATAGCGTCCCAAATCACTGTATGCAATGGCAAGGACACGATGAGCATCTACCTGCCAGTCGGTTTG
Organism: Anaerolineae bacterium; assembly: GCA_028284565.1. The sequence goes on from JANQRM010000315.1 coordinate 4,972, forward strand.
GAAAGATGCCAATTCAACAGCACGATTGGCTTCACGCAATGCCGCTTCAAAGATGCCCTGCGAACCATACGCCAGTGATAAGGTGATACGAGCAGGTAGATTGGCAGAGTCTGCTTCGATGACACGGAGGGCGAGTCGGGTGGCTTCTTCTGATAGTCCGTTGGCTTGGAGTGTATAAGCATGGATGGCTTGAATGTCGATATTGCGAGGTTGTCGCTGATAAGCCGATGTGGTGAGTTCCAATGCAGATTCACGATCAGAGGCGAGGTTGTAGTCCGTGTAACTGCGGTAGATAAGCGCACGGGCTAATAAGGTCAACGCATAAGCATTGTGCGGTTCGCTCTCCAATATCTGTTGAGAGGCGGCGATGGTTTCTGATAAATCCCCTTTTTCAAAAGCGGTTTCCGCTGAATGTAAGTTAGGTTGCGAACGGGGGATATTGATGTTGAGCCATTGTCCCAGCCAGTCCCATGACACAGCCAGAACACCCAGACACACGCCCATCAAAATCACCAAGGGCATACAGCCCCCACGAGATTGCCGACGACGGAAAATCGGTTGTCCCAAATCGCGCTGGATTCGCATCGTACCTCAGACAAATCATCACTCCTGTGGATAGTGTACCGAATCCTGTATGTCTGTGCATCAAGGTCGTGCATGTTGACCTAAAAGTCACGGATTTGTAGGAAGTTGAGAATGAGGACATTGGCAGAACATTCGGCACGGGTTGTCACCATAATTTCATCGGAGAGGGGTGCGCCTGCGGAACTAAAGAGTTGCACCGTGAAGTCGCCTGCTTGGGGTGCGCCACCCAGATTGAGTTCATAGCCACCGGGACCAAACGTGCGGGTTGCACCACTAAAGACCGTGGAGGCGATGTCATCTCTGGTGATGCGAATACCGAGTCCATCGACAGCCTGCCCATCGACCCCGGTCACAGAACCTGCGATGCTTGCCCAATTACATTCCCGTCCATTGGCATTGGCAATATAAAGCGGTTCATCTGTGCGGAAGGGGAACTGAGCTAAGTCGGGGTCAATTGTGACAGCTAGTGTTGGTGTGGTCAGGACGCTGGGTAAGGTGGTGACATTGACCTGTGGCGTTTCATTAGGCGCAAGGGTATTGGGCAAAGTTGGAGCTGGTGTGGCGGTGATGTAATAGAATTCTGTGGCAGGCGGGAAGGGATTGAGCTCAGATTGGGGGTCTTGCCAGATAATCGCGTACCATGCACAGACGAGTCCCGTCCCCACAATAGCTAGAACAGACAGGAGGTTATAGAGCCAGCGTTTAGCGCGGGATGGTTTGGGCTTAAGAGGAGTATCAATAACCTGTTGCTGGAGGGCTTCATCATGTGTCAGTTGGTCAGGAGCAAGCGGGTCGTAACGATCCTCTTTGGGTGTAACCTTGATGGGACGGACAACATCCTCCCCTAATTGGGAGAGGGCGCGCAGAGCCGTGTCGTCATCATCTGGTAATGGAATATCATCAAAGGATAATTCCGACTCGTCACGCGGAGGTTGCTCAGCCATTAGCGCGTTTGGATAAACCCTAGAATCGCGGCGTTCTGGTTACAATCTGATGGGAATTGCACAGAAATGGTCGGTGAGATGACCGTCCCGTTGATGGTTTCCAATTGCACGAAATAGAGCCGATTGTTGATGACATTATCGACCACAATCTCCCAGCCGGAGCCTGCCCCGTAGAGTGAGTTGGAGCCGACATCTGCTAGTGCATCAAACTCACTATTGAAGGCGTGGACGCGGAGTGTGCCTGCACCAAAGGGATTACCGTTAATATCGACGACTGTGCCACCGATGCCTTGCCATTCACAGCCTAAGCTATTGGCGAAGTTCGCGGTGAAGGTGACGGGACTCCGCAGGTCATAGGGGAAAGGTGAGATACTCGGCGTGAAGGTCGGGGTTGGACCTGTCGGTGTCGCAGTTGGTAGCGGTGTCGGTGATGTACTCGGCGTGGGTGTGATGCTCGGTGTACTCGTGGGTCCGGGTGTATTGGTAATCGTATTCGTGGGTGTTATGGT
>JANQRM010000334.1 GCA_028284565.1 Anaerolineae bacterium
GGCTTCGTGTTCGAGTCGAGTATTGGCGGATGACTTTTTCCAGACGGTGCATCAGACTGCCAAGCAAGCTGGCTCTCCACTGAGAGAAATCCAACGCACCTATCACGCCATAGACCATCCGATTGGCTTTCCAGAAGGCGCGTATTTGAAGTGTCTGTTTGCGCGGGTTTAGGTGATGGGTTGCCAATAAAATTTCTTGTAGTGCTGTTTGATATACCCTAGTGCTGGAAATTCAAAATGATAGGCTGTGACGAGGGCTTGATGTTCGATAGCGAGGTTGAGCAGTTTGTGACGTGAGGTGACAGACTGCTCACGATTGACATCGCTATGATAGGTCCATTCAGGATGATAAATGTGAATGGGATGTACAAAGGTGTCTGCGAGATAGAGGAAATGCTCATCTTTTGACTGAATATGGACGGAGATGTGTCCGGCGGTGTGTCCGGGTGTGGCGAGGATGTGGACTCCCTTTGCGATTTCGCATTCAGTTGTGAGGAACTCGAAGCAGTCCTGAATCCCCAAGAGGCAGGATTTGACGGTGGGGACATGGTGATTGTCCTCTGTGAGTTTGTCAGGGTGTGTCCATGTGTCCCATTCGGTCTGTGAGATGATGTAGCGCGCATTGGGGAAGCGGGGGATGCCTTCTGCGGTGATGTTTCCACTGATGTGGTCGCTATGGGCGTGCGTGTTGATGACGATGTCGATGTCGTTTACATCTACACCTACGGATGCGAGATTGGCAGACAAGAAGCCAAACTTCGGGTCATCGGTCTCCCCAACTCCGGTATCTATCAAGATTTGGTGTTTTCCAGTGTCGAGATAGAGATGGTTGAATTGTGCGGGGATGGCATCGGCTTTGAGATTGTAGTTTGCTAGGGCTTGGGCGAGTTGCGATTCATCCGCACCATAGAAGACGCGCTCGGCTTGATTGGTGAGTGCGCCATCATAGAAAATCCATGCGGTAAAGTCGCCAATGGTGAAGGAATAGGTTGTGTTAAGCATGATTCAGCCACTTCCAGATGTAACCGTCGCCTGATGCTTCAATCTTGCCCATGCTGGGGAACGCAAAGTGATAGCTGAGGACCATCGCACCTTTTTCGACTGCGAGTTTGCATAAATTACGACGAGTTTGTTGGGCTTGTTCGGGCTGGCGGTCAATCTTGAATTGGAGGTAGAAGTTGTGAATGAAGATGGGATGGAGAAAGGCATCTCCTGTATAGAGTAAAGTGTCTTCCTGCGATTCGATGAGGAAAGCGGTATGTCCGAAAGTGTGACCCTGTGCGGGTATTGCGGTGATACCGTTGACGAATTCGTTACTCATCTCAAAGAATTCAAGTTTAGATTGGATGGGCATGAGAGCTTGTTCTAAGAATGTCCTGCGCTCTGGCTCGTCTTGGGCGATGTCATCACTCATCCAATAGTCCCATTCCTCTTGGAAGATGAGATGTCGTGAGTTGGGGAAGAGCAATGTTCCTGTCTCTTCATCGACCAATCCGCCGAAGTGGTCGGTGTGGGCGTGGGACAAAATCACCTTATCAAAGTCGTCGGGGGTTATATTGAGTGCTTTGAGATGCGCGTGAATCTTGCCGTCGCGGACTTCGCCCATCCCTGTGTCAATCAAAATGCATTCAGTGGGCGTGTTGACGATCAGGCAGGTGAAGGACATTTCGTTGTCTTCTGCTTCGATGAGACCATCTGCTATGGCTTGGTCAATTGTATTGTCGGGGTTGCCTTCTAGGATTTGGGTCGCGGGTAAGAAGTCATCGCCATCTTGTAAGGCAATACACTCCAAGTCACCGATCTTGAAGCGGAATATGCCCTCGGTCATCGTATCCTCCTAAGTGTCTTCACCGAATCAGCATACAACATCCGACGTGCGTTACAAAATGATTTAGAAAAATCGAAAGGGTTATCCGCGTATCCGTCGTAGGAGCATTCGGGGGACAGCTTTGGCCTCATCGAGTCCGAGAGCGATGCTCACACCAAAGAAGACGATACCGCCGATGAGACCACCGAGTATGGCAATGACGAGACCGCCATCTAAGACACTGACCAAACCCCATAGCACACCTCCCATCACGAGAGAGGCGATACCCGCTTTCCAAGTGCCGTTGATGATGTATGAGTCTTGGATGCCTTGGGTTTGTCCGTTTGCCCCGATGCGTCGGCGTATCAGCCACCAGAGGAAGAGGGCTTCGATGAGGGTGGTGCTGGCATTGGCGAGTGCTAATCCGGCAAAGGAACCTTGTGCTAAATCGCCATCAATGCCAATAAATTGGATGAAGAGCAAGCTGAGGACGATATTGGAGACCATCGCACCTATCCCAACAACGACGGGAGTCCATGTGTCTTCTAGGGCGTAAAAGGCGCGGGATAAGACTTCGAGGAGTGCGAATCCGGCGATGCCTGTGGCGTAGAAGGCTAATGCCCATGCGGTAGCTTGCGTGGCTTCGGGTTTCCATTCTCCCCGTTCAAAGACGCTGACGATGGGTTCGCCCAAGACAATGAAGAGGACGGTAGCGGGTAATGATAAAAACAAGACCCCACGCATGGCGGTGGCGAGTCGTTGCTTAAAGCCATCCCAATCGCGCTCGGCATAGAGAGCCGCAAGGGAGGGAAAGACTGCGGAGCCGATACTTTGCCCGATGATTCCTAAAGCGAAGAACATCAGGGTGAAGGCGTGATTGAGTGCGACGAGACTGCCTTCGACCATGCCATCGGTAAGGATGATGTTGACGACAAAGTTGACCTGCACGACTGCCAAACCCAGTACACGGGGTCCCATCAGGCGGAGAATATCCAGCACACCCGGTACGCGCCAATCGAGCAAGAGACGTAAACGTGCGCGTAGTCGATAGAGTCCGGGTAGTTGGACGACGAGATGCAAGACAGCACTCAGAATTGCACCATAAGCCAGTCCATAGACATTGTTCATGCCGACCTGTTCCACGCTTGAACCCGCAGGCAAGAGTGGCGCAATGACCAACGCACCAAACATGATACCGATGTTGTTCATGCTGATGGCGATGGAGGGCAAGAGGAACATACCGTGAGACTGCAAGATGCCCATCACCAAGCCACTGATGCTGAAGATGAAAGGCGTGACCATCATCAGGCGAATCATGTCAATAATCAGGGATTGGAGTTCGGGTGAGGCATTGGGCTGTAATACATGAGTCACGAGCCATGGGGCAAGGAGGGAGACGAGTATGCCCAAAATCCCTGCGCCGAGTGCGGAGAGGGTCATGACTGCACTGGCTAGTCGCCATGCTTGGTCGGCTTTTTCATTGCGATATTTGGCGTAGATGGGAATAAAGGATGAGCCTAATGCCCCACCTGCGACAAGAACAAAGATGATTTCGGGGATGCGTTGAGCGACATAGAAGGCATCGAGTGCGTCACTTGCTCCAAATTGTGCGGATAGGACAGCAATACGTACAAACCCCAAGACTCCGCTGGCGAGGAAGCCCAAGAGGACGATGAGGGCTTTTTGGGCAATCTGGGAGGTGGATAGGGCGTTGGATTGGGTCATGGATGTCTCGATTTTGAAAGCATGTTCGTTTTTAAGTAAGGGCGGTTCGCGCTTGCGTAGACACAAAAGACCACTGCCCCTACAATACCAATTTACAGTGCGTATTCTATAAAGGCTCATACCATTTTTCCCACTTGGCAGGTGGGGGGTGGCTCATTATAATAGCTGAGTTTCGTCAATAACCAGTCAACAATCTGACCGCCCCGCTTGTGGGCGACTGTTTTGTAAGGACAAATCTCATGCAAGTTATTTTACTCCAAGACCTCTATAAGCACGGCGTAGCAGGCGAAGTCGTCAAAGTTGCCGATGGATTCGCTCGGAACTACCTCATCCCCAATAAGATGGCGGTTCGTGCTAGCGATAGTGCCTTACGGCAAACGGAAAATATCCGCAAAAATGCCGAAGCTCGTCGCGCCCAATATGAAAATCGACTCAATGAACTGGGTCGCCAGATTGATGGTGTCGAGTTGGTGTTTGGTCGCCTCGCGGCAGTAACAGGTAAACTCTTCGGTTCTGTGACTACCCAAGAGATTGCGGATGCTCTTATGGAAGAAACGGGCGTGGATATTAACCGTCGTCGGATTAGCCAGCGTGGGATTCGTGAAATCGGTCTCCATGAAGTGCCAGTTCGCCTTGGGACAGATGTTTCACCTGTGCTACAAGTCATTGTTGTGCGTCAAGAAGACCTAGCGGACTTCCTCGCAGCGCGTGAAGCAGGCGAAGAAGTTGAAATCGAGGAAGCAAGTGCAAGTGCAGAGGATGCCGAAGTCGAAGCTGGAGACATAGAAACTGAAGTTATTCCTGATTCAGCCGTCGAGGAAGCTGTCGAACTCGCGGATAGCGTAGAAGAGGTAGTTGAAGACGACGAAGCCTAGGCGCGTTGTCTCCATTCGATTCTGACCAGTACAATTTTAGACGTTTTGATAGGGCGTACTGCGGTACGTCCTTTTTGTCAGGTATAGGGTAAGGCTTTGTGACGCGATGGACTCGCTGGCACTGGGAAGTTATCTACGCGAAACCCGCGAATCCAAAGAGATATTGCTAGCCGATGTGGTGAATGCTCTGCACATTCGTCAGCGTATCCTCGAATCGTTTGAGCAAGGTAATTTCCAGATTTCTGGCGCATCTGATTTGCAGATACGCGGTTTCCTCCGCAATTATGCAACCTATCTTGACCTCGAAGCCGAGCGTGTGTTGCAATATTATCTCAAGGCACAAGAGAACGACGCGCGCAAATCTCGCCGACGTGGACGACGCAAATCCACCGATGAGATTCCAGTTGCACCCAAACGCATTACAGATACCCAACCCAAATTGCCGACAGTCACACTGAATGAACCGCGTCCAAGTCGCTTGCGTCCTATCTTGACGACTTTGACGATGCTCTTGGTGGGATTGGCTTCGCTAGCGGTGATTGTCTTCGTCACCGTGGAACTTTTACAAACGCCAGAAGGTGGCAGTGTTGCCAGTGATTTTAATACCAACAATCTGAGCTTTATCCCGTCGCCAACACGGACCCCAACCATTACACCCACTGACATCCTGCCGACGGCTACGGAGTCGCGTCCGGTAACCGCGTATACAGGGCAAGGGGTGTTGGTGAATGTGTTGATGGAACAGCGTGGATGGATACGGATTGCGACAGATGGAGTCGAGCAATTCGCTGGAATCGCTACGCCGGGGATGCTGATGGAGTATCGTGCGAATACAACTATTGAAGTGACCTCTGGGAATGCTCAAGCCTTGAATGTGATTTATAACGGGGAGCAACAGCGCAGTTTTGGGGGACGTGGGCAACAGGTGGATATTGTCTTTGGGATTGAGGGCTTTGATGTGAGTACGGGACCCGGCTTTGAGCCAACGCCTGTCTTGAGTGCAACGCCTGTTCCGACATTTGAAGACGACATCGCCGCGACATTGCTAGCAGAACAAACGCCATCGAATACACCGGGACCGAGTCCGACACCGACAGACACCCCCACTGCTACCGATACGCCGACGATTACCTTGACACCGAGTATCACGCCTACCCCATCGAATACGCCGACGGCATCCAACACGCCAACCGCAACGCTGACTCCGAGCGACACCTTTACGCCCAGTCCGTCGCCAACGATCACCGATACACCGACGATTACACCCACACCGTCGGAAACGGCAATTTTGCCTCCGCGTGTGACACCAGCAGATGCGACACCGACGAAAGTTGGTTAGGAAATTAGCATTTCAGCAAATCAGCTTGTCAGCAATCTATTGAGTGTGATTATTGATTAAAATTGTGCTACTAATAACTAACAACCATTAACCAACGACTAGAGAAATTATGGCGAAGAAGAAACAGAAGAAAATGACAAACAAATACTTTCTGCTGAATTTGGGTTGTGCGAAGAATGCTGTGGATAGTGAGAGTATGGCGCAGTTGCTGGATACGAATGGGATGCAGGGGGTGGCGAATCCTGAGCAAGCTGAGGTGATGATCGTTAACACCTGTGGCTTTATCGACTCGGCAAAGGAACAGTCGATGGACTACCTACGTGAGTTGGTGAATCTGAAAACGGATAATCAGATGGTGATTGCGGCAGGATGTTTATCGCAACGGTATGGCAAAAATCTGGTCGATGAGATTGACGGACTGGATGGTGTGATAGGCACTCGACGTTGGATGGACATCTTCGATTTGATTACACAAGTACGTGGACGACAAGCACCAGTACCTATGTATCATCTACCAAAAGAAGCGGAGACGGTTGGGACAGATGAACGCGGGGTGTTGCGGGCGAGTATTCAGGGTAGCCATGCATATTTGAAGATTGCGGATGGCTGTCGTCGTCCCTGTGCGTTTTGTGCGATTCCCAAAATCAAAGGGACAGCCGTAAGTCGTCCGTTAGATGCGGTAGTTGCTGAGGCAGTGCGTCTACAGGAGATGGGTATTCAAGAGTTGCTGTTGATTGCTCAGGATACGACGGATTATGGCTATGATATTGGGTTGAAGGACGGATTGGCGCATTTGTTGGAGAGGATTGTCAAGGAAGCACCGGATATTCCGTGGATTCGGGTGATGTATGCGTATCCGGGGTATGTGACACCCCGATTAATGGATACGATGGCGAAACATCCCCAGATTCTGCCCTATTTGGATATGCCCTTACAGCATGGGCATCGAGATACCTTGTTGCGGATGAAGCGTCCGGCGAAGGTGGAATGGGTGTATGAGACGGTGGGCAAGTTGCGGGAGATGATGCCAGAATTGTGTGTTCGGACGACTTTTATCGTGGGGTATCCGGGTGAGACGGATGAAGAATTTGAAACCTTGCTTCAGTTCATGCGGGACTTGGAATTTGACCGTGTAGGTGCGTTTACCTATTCTTATGAATTGGGAACACCGAGTGCCTTGTTGGATAATCAAGTGGATGATGAGGTCAAAGCAGAACGGCATCATCGTTTGATGGCATTGCAACAGGGGATTAGCTTGAAGAAGAACCAAGCCTTTGTCGGCAAAACATTAGATATTCTCGTTGAAGGTCAGGGTGAAGGCGAGGATGAAGATGGCAAACTATTGGGTGAAATCATCAGCTTTGGGCGGAGTTATCGGGATGCACCTGAAATTGATGGTATGGTGATGGTCGAGGGTGCGTTACCTGTGGGGGAGATTGTACCAGTACGGATTACGGGTGCCACAACCTATGATTTGATGGGGACGGTGGATTTGGGTCAGCCAATCGTGATACAACCAGGGCAGGTGTTTGGTGAGGGGATGATTTCATTGGATGAGGTGGAGTAAAAAGTAGCAAGTCAGCGAATAGACTTTTCTGAAATTGATAAGCAAATCATTTATACTGTTTGTGAATAATGAGCGACTTGGATAACGGCAACTGCCCCGTCACCTAAAAATTTGAGGGTCTTAAATGAGCGACTATTACGATTTAGGGACATATTCACGGACAATCACAACGACTTCACCTGAAGCGCAAGTGTGGTTTGATAGGGGACTGAATTGGCTCTATGGATACAATCATCAAGAAGCTGTGAAATGCTTCCAGAAAGCTGTTGAATCCGATCCAACTTGTGTCATGGCATATTGGGGAATTGCCTATGGTGTTGGGTGTAATTACAATAAGCCTTGGGAAGTATTCTTGCCAGCGATGGTTGTAGATACGATGCAACAAGCGAGACGAGCTATCAACACGGCTTCTCAATATTTCGATATGGTTACCCCAGTTGAAGTCGCCCTCGTCAAAACGCTGGAAAAACGCTTCCAAAAAGATGGCGAACACGAAGAGGAAACCCTCAAGCAATGGAACACAGACTATTCGGACGCGATGCGTGAAATCTACAAGCAATTTCCTGAAGATTGGGATGTTGCCACACTCTTCGCTGAGGCACTCATCAACCGCACACCTTGGCAACTTTGGGATTTAGAAACAGGTGAACCTGCTG